>NZ_JBFLUG010000015.1:0-91936 GCF_041008525.1 Parafrankia sp. FMc2
AGCCGGTGGGTCGCCCGGCGGCGGACGTCACCGACGGTCCTGTTCGCGAGCTGGGCGACGTGGAACGGATCGACCGCGATCATCGCGTCGGGCAGGGCCACGCGGGCGGCGGCCTGGTAGGTCGTGGACATGTCGATCGTGACGGCTCCGATCCCGGCCCGCCAGAGCGCTGGCCGGGCCAGCAGCCAGGCCGCGACCGGGCCGGCCGAGCGGCCCTCGACGACACCGAGCAGGCCATGGCCACCCGCCGAGTCGATCAGCACGCTCTGCCAGCGATCGGCGTCGGTGACCGACCGGCCGGTGGCCGGGTCGCGGTGCCAGCGAGGACGGCCACGGCGCTGGTCATCAAGCCCGAGGACCGCCACCGGCGGCAGCGGCCCCGACACCGACCGGCCCGACCCCCGGGCCGCGGGCTCCACCTCACAGCCCGACTCGACAGGCTCCGCGGGGGGCGCTTCGCCCTGCCCGTCCGGGTCCGTGACCTGCTCGCCGGTCACGATCCCGGCCGTCTCGGCGACCGAGACGAAACCGCCGTGCACGGTGTGCCAGCTCGCGCCGAGCACAGCCGCGACCCGGCTGACCGGGACCATCCAGTCCCCGACCAGATGTCCCGCCGTGGCCAGACCGGCCAGCGACATCCGCCCACCCCGCGCCGCCAGCGGCACGTCCTCCACGAAACCACCCCGCAGGCAAGCGGTGTTCCCACAGGTCAACCGCTTCTTGTGCCACGTCACCCGCACCGGCGCGACCACCAGGTGGCGCACGGTGTGCCCGACGGTCTCCTTCACCCACCCCGACGCCGTCCCGCACCCCGGGCAGCACGTTCCACACGGTGACACCGTGACCACATGCACCGTGAACGACCCGTCCGCCTCCTGCTCGACCAGCTCGACCGCCAACCCTTCCGGCAGCCCCAGCAACCCGCCCAGCACACAGCCCGTACCCTTGGACACACGCACCCGTTCTCACCCGGTTGATCTTTTCCTTAGACAAGAACGATCATCCCAGGTGGCGGGTGCGCCCCCTTCCTGGACCAGATCGCCGCTACGCACCGTCACGGCCACACGTCACGGCCAGTAGTTCGGCAATCACGATCCCCGGTCAACTACGAAGAGCCGGATTTCCCGCGTTGTCCCACCATGCCTGGCTACGTAGCTCACCCGCGGTGCGCTGCATCGGTGACATGCAATTGACTCCTCGCCGACTGGTCCGGGCTCTCTCGCCGCGACGCCGAGCGTTACTGCGACTCAGAAAGAAAGCTCCGGACGTTCGCTGACGGTGTTCATGGCCATCGCCGCGGATCACGACCACCGGGCAGACGGCCTGCTGGACGCAGTGCTGGGCCACCCATCCCAAGAGCAGACCCAAGAAGCCCGGCAGTCAGTGCCTCCACCGTGCCGCTGGTGAGCTCGGCCCGACGTACGGACCAGTGCCGGGCCTGCTTCGACGAGTCCGACCCGTCCACTCCAGCCACGATGCGTTCTGTGTTCTGGTTCTGGTCAGCCACGGATTCCTCCTTAGGCTCGCCGGTGGCGGGCGACGCGCTCGGCCGGCGCGCGTGGGCCTGTCAGGTCTAGCTTCAGGGAAACGTGCCGCACGCGCAAATTGGGAGGTGCGGGTGACGTCGCGCGGCAGATCCTCTGCGCGCACCCTCCGCCGATAACGACCGCTCGCGGCCCGGCCCGGCGTGTGGGAGAGTGACGTTCAGCGAATTCTGCACGGCAGGTGGACAAAGGTTGCGAGATCGATTCCGTAACGGTTTCCAATTTCAAAGGAGAAAGCTGGCGCGCCGTGCATGATAACAAGCATTACGGGAAACTGGCGAGTTCCTCTCACCTCGACCCCACTCGCATGACAGTGCACCAATTTCCCTTCGATGGGGCGGAAAGGGCCTTCGGGACATGAGGGACCTTTGAGGTGTCGGGCAGGAAACTGGGGCCCGTCGTCAGGGTGCTGATCAACCTTTAAGGCGGCGACGCCGGCAGGGGGGCGATACGGCATGCAGGACTTCGATCTGCCGTTCCGGCCGGTTCACAGGCGGGACGGTTACCTGCCGCTTGAGGACCACGGCCTGGTCGGGGACGGTACGACCGCCGCGCTCGTCGGTCTCGACGGCGCCATCTCGTGGATGTGCCTGCCGCGGTTCGACTCCGAAGCCGTGTTCTGCGCCCTGCTGGACCACGGGCGAGGCGGACACTTCACCGTGGCACCCGAGGATCTGCACGAGGCGCGCCAACGGTACGAGCCCGACAGCGGCGTGCTGCAGACCGAATTGAGAAGTGCCACCGGTCTGGTACGTGTCACGGACGCGTTGGTGCTGCGCTCAGGCGCCGACCTCTTTGACGACGCCCCGTCCAGCCGAGGCGAACTCGTCCGGTCCGCGGTCGTTCTGGACGGAGAGGTCCGTCTCGTGGCGGAGCTGGAACCGCGTGGCGGCGGGCAGGCCCAGCCCCTGTACAGCGGGGTGGAGATCCGGCCCGCCCGCAGAGCGGACCTGAGACTGCACCTGCGCTCCAACCGGCCCCTGACCGGTCTGCGGACCACATACGACCTGCGCCGGGGTGACCGCCTTGACCTGGTGCTCTCCTGGGGGCGCTTCCACCGCCACCACCGTTTCGACCCCGACGCCATGATGCAGGAGACGACAGCAGCATGGCGGCGTTGGATGCGGGCCTTCGACTACGCAGGGCCGCAGGAAGCGCTCGTCAGACGCTCCGCGATCACCTTGAAGATGTGCGACGACTGGGCCAGCGGCTCGCTGGCCGCGGCCCCCACTTCGTCGCTGCCCGCGCCGATCGGAGGAACCCGGAACTGGGACTACCGTTACGCGTGGATCCGCGACGCGTCATTCGCGGTCTTCGCCCTGCGCCGTATCGGCTTCCACGGCGAGGCCGACGCCTTCCTCGGCTGGGTCCTGGACGCGTTCGAGCGCAGCCGCGGCCCCCGCATCATGTACACCCTGGACGGCGCCCCGGTACCGGACGAGTTCGAGGACGCGGAGCTGGAGGGCTACGCCGGATCCTCGCCCGTACGGTGGGGCAACGGCGCGGCCGACCAGCGCCAGCACGACGTGTACGGCGAGATCCTGGACTGTGCGGACCAGTGGTCGCGGCGGGGTGGTGAGATCCAACCCGCCATGTGGACCAGACTTACGGCCCTCGCCGACACCGCCCAGGACGCCTGGCGCCGGCCGGACCAGGGAATCTGGGAAATCCGCAGTGCCGGCCGCCCGTTCACCTACTCGGCCGGGCTGTGCCACGTCGCCCTGGACCGGGCGGCGTCAATCGCGCAGCGGCTCGGCCTGCCCGCGGACGCCGGCCGCTGGTACGGTGCGGCGGACCGACTGCGCAACCTTATCCTGCAGCAGTCCTGGGACGAGAACGCGCAGACGCTGAGCGTGTACCTCGACGGCGGAGGGGTCGTCGACGCAAGCCTGCTGGGACTGTCGCTGCGCCATGTCATCCCGGCCGACCATCCGAGGATGGTGGCGACCACACGGGCCGTTGCCGAACGGCTCTCCGCGGGAAACGGGCTGCTCTTCCGCTATCGGCACGCCGAGCACCCAGACGGCCTGGTGGGCGACGAGGGAGCCTTCGTCCTGTGCAGTTTCTGGCTGGTGGACAACCTGATCGGCCAAGGGCGCCTCGAAGAGGCGGCGGAGCTGTACGCGTCACTGTGCGCACGGGCCAGCCCGCTGGGGCTGCTGTCCGAGCAGATCGACCCGGCCACCGGAGCGTTCATGGGCAACTTCCCGCAGGCCTTCAGCCACATCGGGATCATCGCCAGCGGTGTGAACCTGGCACGCACGAAGGGCGGTTACTGATGAGGATCGGACGACTCGTCGTGTTCGGAGCAACCGGTGACCTCACCGGCCGCTACCTCCTGCCGGCATTGGCTGCTCTGCACACGCAGCGGCACATCGACGACCGGTTCAGACTCATGGGTGCCAGCCGCGAGGACTGGGACGGCGAGCAGTACCGGGAATGGGTCACCGCCCACCTCAAGCACCACGGTAGTGGTCTTCCGGCCGACGCCAGACGAGCCGTCACGGCTTCGGCGGACTACCGGAAGGTCGACGTGACGAACCCGGCAGATGTGAGAGCAGCCGTGGCCGGTGAAGACCCTGTCGCAGCCTATCTCGCCCTACCGCCCGCGCTCTTCCCCGCCACGGTGATGGCCCTTCACGAGGCGGGACTTCCCCCCGGCAGCCGCATCGTCCTGGAAAAGCCGTTTGGCGAAAACCTGGCCGACGCACAGGAACTGAACCGGCTGCTCACCGACCTCGTCCCGGAGAAATCGGTCTTCCGGGTCGACCACTTCCTGGCCATGACCACGGTTCAGAACGTGCTCGGCAGCAGGCTCGCCAACCGGGTACTCGAACCCATCTGGAACAGCACGCACATCGCCGAGATCGACATCCTCTGGGACGAAACCCTCGCCCTGGAAGGGCGCGCCGGCTACTACGACCACGTGGGCGCACTCAAAGACATGGCGCAAAACCACCTGCTGCAACTGCTGTGTCTGGTCGCCATGGAATCGCCGATCACACTCGGCGAGCGCGACCTGCGCGACCGGAAGGTGGACGTGCTGAGGTCGGTGCGGCCTCTGACCGACTCCGACGTCGTGCACCGTACGCGGCGTGCCCGCTACTCGTCCGGCCGGTGCGACGGCCGTGAAGTGCCGGCCTACATCGAGGAGCCGGGCGTCGATGCGCGACGCCGGACCGAGACATACGCCGAGATCGAGCTGGAACTGGACAACTGGCGCTGGGCAGGCACCAAGTTCCGGCTACGCAGCGGGAAGGCCCTCGGAGCGGACCGCAAGGAGGTCGCAGTACGCTTCCGCCCCGTGCCTCACCTGCCGTTCGGCCAGGACAAGGACGTTCGCCCCAACGTACTGCGTTTCGGACTGGAACCCGAGAGCATGAGCTTCGACATCACCGCCACGGGCTCGCACGCGGAGACCTTCACGCAGCTCTCACTGACCGCCGGGATGGACGCCCCCGCGCTTCCCGCCTACAGCCGCCTGCTGCTGGACGTTCTCAGAGGTGATCCCGCGCTGTCCATCCGCGGCGACGAGGCAGAGGAAGCCTGGCGCGTCCTCGATCCGGTCCTGTCCGCCTGGAAGCGGAACCTGGTCCCCCTGGAGGAATACCCGGCCGGTTCCACAGGCCCGCCGCCACGCCTCGCCACGGCCTGAACCGCGGGAAGACCTGCTCTACGAAGGCATCGTCATGCCCCCGCGTCTTGAGGCCGTATCCACGAACGCCTCACCCCAGCAGGGACCCGACGGCAACCCGGCACCCGAACGGCCTCGCCCCTCAGGTTGGGCACACCAGTGGGGAACGGCCTTCGCAGTGCGCGCGCCGCCAGGTCGCGACCCAGCCGCCGAAAGTACCTTCGTTGAGACCGAGGTCCTTCGCGGCCGCGGAGATCGGCCGACCCGAATCGATGACGAGCTTCACCGCCTCGTCCTTGTACTCAGGCGTGAACCGCCTGCGATGCTCGACCACAAATATCCTCCGTCTACGGATCAATTATCCCACAGGGATCACTGTCGAGGAACGGGCACCAGCTCACGCCGAGAGACAGATAGGGGTAGGCCTGGCGACCTGCGCGGACGGACGTCGGTGGACATCAGCGGATGAACCACCGACCGTCTTTTGATCCGCAGGGTGAATCGTGGCAAACGCAGGCTGTGCTGCGGCGACCTCGCTGTCCGACGACCTGCCTCGGTATGGGAGCCTCAAGCGTAGGCATGTGCAACCCAGGGGTGGTACCCATCGTGCTGGTGCACGCCCGAGCCCTGCTCACCAGCGCCCCCGAGGGCCGCACGGCCTATCTGGACGCCGACTTCACCGACCCGGGCGCCATCCTGGAGTCCGCACAGCTGCGGGACACCTTTGATCTGCGCCGGCCCGTCGCACTGAGCCTGATCGCGATCGTGCACTTCATTCCCGACGACGGCGTCGTGCAGACCGTCATCGACCAGCTCATGAAGCCGCTCCCACCGGGCAGCATGCTGGCGCTCACCACCACCACGGCGGACTTCACCCCCGACGAGGTGAACGCCGGTGTGGCTGCCTACCGGGCCAGCGGCATTCCACTGACCGCACGGGACCGGGGCACCGTCGAAGGCTTCTTCAGGGGCCTGGACCTGCTCGACCCGGGTGTCGTGCTCGCCCACCGCTGGCGCCCCGACGCGGAGGCGGCCGCGCTGGGCGATCGGCAGGTCTACATGTACAGCGGCGTCGCCCGTAAGCCGTAGCCACCCGCCCCCGCGGCGTTCGACCCGCTCGGGCCGCACCTGTCACCGGACGTCCCGCTAACGTGCCCTGAGGGATGCATGCGGACCGCCAGGCGGGAGACGGTTGGATGAGCGAGGTCGCGATCGTCACAGGCGCCGCGGGCGGCATCGGGGAGTCGGTCGCGCGCCAGCTGGCGGCCGACGGGACGCACTGTCTTCTCGTCGACCGCAATCCGGCGGTGACGGATGTCGCCGCCTCCCTCGGCGGCGAGGCGCTCGTCGGTGACCTGACCGACCCCGACCTCTCGCTGCGGATGGTCGCCGCCGCCGGTGACCGGCTGGACCTGCTGGTTCTCAACGCCGGGCACAACTCGGTGGACAAGGATCCGGCGACCATGGACCTCGGCCGCTACCAGGCGGTCGTCGGGGTCAACCAGCACTCCGTGGTGTACGGGCTGCGCGCGGCGCTCCCGGTGATGCGCCGCCACGGCCGCGGCTCGATCGTGGTCACCGCCTCCCACGCGGCGCTGCGGGGCGTCGAGCAGGACCCGATCTACACGATGACCAAGCACGCCGTCATCGGCCTGGTCCGGGCGCTGTCCGGGCCGCTCGCGCGGGAGGGGATCCGCCTCGGCGCGGTCTGCCCCGGGCTGGTCGACACCCCGCTGACCGCTCCGGGGCGCGAGCGGTTCCAGGCCGCGGGAATCCCCATGCTGACCTCGGACGACGTGGGCGCGGCGATCGTGGAGCTGCTGCGGACCGGCGAGCCGGGTACCGAGCTCGTCCTGACGCCGGGGCGCGCGCCCGTGAGGTACGTCCCGACGCCCCTCGACCTGGGCTGATACCTGGGCGATACCTGGACTGATCGGTCGAGGCGGCTCCTTCCAGGACGAGACCAACAGGGGAGATCGGGATGAAGGTCGGATTCATCGGTCTGGGCAGCATGGGCCTGCCGATGGCACAGCGGCTCCTGTCCGCGGGCCATGAGCTCGCTCTGTACGCCCGCCGGGAAGCCACGCTGGCGCCGTTCGCCGGTACGGAGGCCACCGTCTCCCCGAGCCCGGCGGCCCTCGGGGCGCGGGTCGACGCGGCCGGCATCTGCGTGTTCGACGCGGCCGGCGTCGAGGAGGTCCTCTTCGGCGCCGACGGCATCTCCGCCACCGCCCGCCCCGGCACTGTCGTGCTCGTGCACAGCACCGTCTCGCCCCCGCAGATCCGCGCCATCGCCGCCCGGGCCGACGAGGCTGGCCTACGCGTTCTCGACGCCCCGGTGAGCGGCGGCGCTCCGCGCGCCCTCGCCGGCGAGCTGACCGTCATGATCGGAGGCGACGCCGGTGCCCTCGCCGACGTCACCGAGCTGCTGGCGGCGTTCTCGAACCACGTGGTGCACCTCGGCGCGGTCGGCACGGCCTCGGCCGCGAAACTCATCAACAACACGCTGCTCGCCGCCCAGATCGCGCTCGCGGACCAGGCGATGGTGGCCGGGCGCTCCCTCGGTGTCGACCCGGAGGGCCTCGCGTCGGTCCTGCTGACGAGCAGTTCGTCCTGTGTCGGCTCCGGGGTGCGGCTGCGCGCCGGCTCGCTGGCCGCCCTCGCCGGGACGCCCGCCGGGCCCACGCTCGCCAAGGACGTCACCCTGACGGCCGAGATCCTCGCGACGGCCCCGGGCCACGAGATCGTCGACGTCGCACAGCGCCTCGTCACCGCGATCGGGACCGCCGGGAAGGGCTGACCGCGCAGCGGCTGGCCGGCGGAGGCTGGCCGGGCGGCGGGCGGCGGCCTGGGCTCAGTACTCCACGTGGGTGACCGGGGCGTTCGGGGCCTGCAGTACCGGCCCGTAGTGCTCGGCGAACAGCTTGGCGATCAGTTCGCCGCGGCTGCCCACGCCCACCTTCGCGAAGATTGTTTTGAGATGGTCCCGGACCGTGTGGGGGGACAGGAAGAGCTCGGCGGCGATCTCCGGGTTCGACAGGCCACGCGCGATCGCCCGGGTGATCTCCTGTTCCCGCGCCGTCAGCCGGTAGGCCTCCACGATGATCGGCGCGATCTGTGACGACTTCGCCGGCTCGATGGTCAGCGCGGTCGGGCCGGGCCTGCCGTCGGGGCCGCGCAGGCAGGATGCGTGCAGCGCGAGCCAGCGGCCGGAGGCCGCGCGCAGTCGGGAGGACGCCGGCCCCCGCTCCCGGCCGGCGGCGACGGCGGCGGCCCGCGCGAGCACCGCCTGCACCGGGGTCATCATCACGGGCCGCGCGTGCCAGGCCGCGCCGGCGAGCTCGGCAAACAGGAGCTCGGCCTGTTCGTCCAGCGAGAGCAGGTTGCCGGCGTCGTCGTACAGCGCCGTCCCCGGGCCGCTGGCGATGGAACGGCCGACGTCGTGGCCGGGCGCGGGGCGCTGGCCGGGCGCGGAGTGCTGGCCGGGCGCGGAGTGCTGGCCGGGGTCGGCCTGGTGGCTGGGCTGGTAGGCCGGCTGGCGGGGCCGCTCGTGAATGGCGAAGCCGCGCAGGGCGGCGGCGACCGCCGGGGCTACCACGCTCATGATCCGGATGTCCGTGGCGGTGAACGACGGCCGCCCGCGATCCCGGAGAAGATCGACCACGCCCCAGGTGGCCCCGCCTGTCCGGAAGGCCGCCCGCAGCTCGTCACCGAGACCCTGCGGGTCGAGGAACTCCCGCCAGCGGGCGCTGCGCGCCGGCTGGTCATCCGTGGCCCGGTACAGGGTCCCGACTCCCGTCCTGGAGCGGGCGACGTCCCGGAACAGCAGCACGTCCTCGACCCGGCACTCGCGTTCCCAGTAGGAGGCGCAGTGCGCGGTCTCGATGTTCTCCACCCGGAGCGGCAGCGTTCCCAGCACGGTCGCGGGGTCGGTCGCGAACCAGCCCGCGGAGTCGAACGGCAGGATCTGCCGCAGCCGCGTGGAGACCTCGACGAACAGGTCCTGGCTGCTTTCCACCTGGGCGCAGGATCTCTCCAGCGCGGTGATGTGCCGCTCGACTGTCGCAGCGTCCATGGTGCCCGTCCCCCCGTTGATCGACTTCGAGTCTCGCGCCGCCCGTGCGCTCCGGCAACCCCTCGTTTGTGGGGGTCCAGGCCTGATCCGCTCCGCCGAACGGGGGATGCGGGCCGGGCCGGCCACCCCTCGCCGGGGGATCGTGCCGCCGGCCGCCCGCGCCGAGTCTTGGTCCCGTCAGCAGAACCGGCTGGCGCCGCGCGACCACCACCCGAACAGGAGCACAGCATGTCCACCGACCTCGTCGCCCAGGGGCTCGACCAGCTCACTACCGACCTTGACGGCACCCTGTTCCTCCCCGGAGATCCCGAGTGGGACAACGTCCGCCGGCCCTGGCACCTCGCCGTGGACCAGCGGCCGACCGCGGTCGTGACCGCCTTGTCCACCCGCGACATCGTGGCCACCATCCGCGCCGCCGCCGAGCTGGGACTGCGGGTAGCGCCCCAGGCCACCGGGCACAACGCCGCCCCGCTGGGCGATCTGGCGGGGACACTGCTGCTGCGGACGTCCGCCCTGCGCTCGGTGCACATCGATGCCGAGGCCCGCATCGCGCGCGTCGACGCCGGCGCCCAGTGGATGGACGTCACCGGTGCGGCGGCCAAGCACGGCCTGGCGGCCCTGGCCGGCTCCGCCCCCGACGTCGGCGTCGTCGGCTACACCCTCGGGGGCGGCCTGAGCTGGCTCGGCCGCTCCCTCGGCCTGGCGGCCAACAGCGTCACCGCGATCGAGGTCGTCACCGGCGACGGGCGGCTCCGGCGGGTCGACGCCGCGCACGACCCCGAACTGTTCTGGGCGCTGCGCGGCGGTGGTGGCAGCTTCGGCGTGGTGACAGCGCTGGAGTTCCGCCTCTATCCGATCACCGACATCTACGCCGGCGTGCTGTTCTTCCCGCTGGAGCGGGCCGAGGAGGTGCTGCGGGCCTGGCACTCCTGGCTGCCGTCGGTGCCGGACGAGGTGACGTCGGTCGGGCGCATCCTGCGCTTCCCGCCGTTGCCCGTGCTGCCACCGCACCTGTCCGGGCAGTCGTACGTGGCGGTGGAGGCGGCCTGTCAGCTGCCGGTGGCACAGGCCGACGAGCTGCTCGCCCCGCTGCGGGCGCTCGGTCCGGCTCTGGACACGTTCGCCGTCATCCCCGTCACCGACCTCGGGCTCCTGCACATGGATCCGGACGGGCCGGTCCCCTGCCACGGCGACGGCATGCTGCTGCACGACCTGTCGCCGGCAGGCGTGGTCTCCTTTGTGCGCTCTGCCCACGAGGCCCTGCTGTCGCTGGAGCTGCGGCACCTGGGCGGCGCACTCGCGCCGGGCCGGGCCACCGGCGGCGGCGCGGTGGACTCCCTCGACGCCACCTTCGCCCTGTTCGCAGCCGGTTTCACACCCGATGCGGCGTCCGGCGCGGCGGTGCGTTCCGCGGTGACCGCCGTCCAGTACCGGATGCTGCCGTGGTCGACCGGCGGGTCCTACCTGAACTTCACCGAGCGGCGCCGCCCCGGTGCGGACCTGTTCGGCACCGGGACGTACGAGCGGCTCCGCCAGGTGAAGGCCGCGTTCGACCCCGGGGACGTCGTTCGTGCCAACCACCCCGTCGAGGCCTGACCGGCTCCGCCCGACGGCGCCGGGCTCAGGGCGGAGCTCAGAGGCAGGGCTCAGAGGCAGGGCTCAGGGGCAGGGCTCAGGGCGCGGCGAGGGCGGCCACGGCGTCCGCGACGTCCGGGCCGCTGTTCATGAGCGCGAGCACGGGCGTGGTGATCCCGTGGTCGACGTACCGCTGGAGGCTGGCCCGGCACTGCTCCGCCGTCCCGTGCACGATCAGGTCGTCGACGACCTCGTCCGGGATGGCGGCCAGCGCACCCTTGCGGTCCCCGGCCTCCCAGGCCGCCCACATGCCCGCCAGGGCCGCCTCGCGGCCGAGCCAGACGTGGAACTGCCGGTACACCGGCACCGTGAGGTAGGCGGCTACCAGCTGCCGCAACGCCGGACGGGCCCGCTCCCGGTCACCGTCATGGACGTACACGAAGATCCGGGCGATCACCTCGGCGTCCGGGCCGTGCTCGCGCACGTGCGGGAGGACGGTGTCGCAGTCGTCCGGCGAGAGCCAGTTGAGGATGACGCCATCGGCCTCGCGGCCGGCGAGCGCCAGCATCCGTGGCCGCAGCGCCGCCACCATGATCTTCGGCGGGGCCGGCGGGGCGACGCCGAGCCGGAAACCGCGCACCGTGAAGGAGGCGTACTCTTCGTTGATCTTCTCGCCGGCAAACGCCCGGCGCAGGAACCGGACGGTGTCCAGCACCCGCTGATAGGGACGGGTGAACGGGACGGAGTTCCAGTTCGAGACGATCACGTTCGACGAGGTGCCCAGGCCGAGGACGAACCGGCCCGGAGCGGCGGCCGCCAGCGTCGCCGCGGTCTGGGCGAGCAGTGCCGGGCCCCGGGTGTACACCGGGAGGATCGCGCTGCCCAGCCGCAGCCGCGGCTCGGCGGCCGCGAGCGCCAGCGGGATGATGCCGTCGGTCGCTGTCGCCTCGGAGGACCAGACGTCGGTGAACCCGAGGTCCGCGAGGCGCCCGCACCACGTCGGCAGCTCCGGCAGCGGCACCCCCGGCAGCGGGATCGTCATCCCCCAGCGCCGCGCGGCCACCTCCCCGTTCCCGTCTGCCGGCGCGCTGCTCGCCGTCGTCGTCGCCTTCGCCGCCGAGGCCGCCGCTGCGGCCGCGGCCGCCGGCCCGGTCGCCGAGGCGGTCGTGTCCCCGTTCGCGGCCACCGACACCGTCGCGTTCGGGGTGGCTGCCGGAGCGACGGCCGGGGTGGTGTCCTGGCCGCCGGGAAGTGTGCTGTCCGTCTGCTCGCGCGTCGTCCGAGTCACGGACGCAGTATTGCGGGTACCCGCCCGCACACGCTCGCTCATGGGAACGCCACCGGCACCGAGCGGAGCCGACTCACCCCACCTCACCAGGGCAGCTGTCTCATCTCGCCGAGCCAGGAAAAGGAGCTCCGGGACCGCCCGAGCCACGCGGACGGCGCGCGAACGCGTGGAGTCGGCGGGTGGTGGCTCACCTGGACCAGACCGGCTGGCCGCCGCGCGTGACCCATGTGTGACCTGTCACGTCCGGGGCTCGGCTCGAGGTGCGTCACGGCCCCCGCACGCGGACGGAAGGGGCGGCGAGCTGGCCGAGCCAACTCGCCGGCAGTTCCTGCCCGGCCCGATCCCCCGGCGGGCAGGCATCACCGCCGGGAGATGCGCGGTGCGGAAAAGCCAGTTTCATACGCACAGCACCGCACCGCAGCTGCGGTTGACGGCCGCCGGTTCCAGCGCGTGATGCCAGCGATGGGACGCGGGGGTGACGAAAACCGAGCCGAGCCGCCGCAGGGCGATGCGGGTGTTCGCATGGGCCAGGAACGGAAAGTAGAACTGGAAGTCCAGGAAAGCCGCGGAGAAGGTCCCGTCGAAACCGGATCGCATACACCGGGACGACAGCCACGACCGCGTGCCACGTCGAAGAGCCAGTCCCGCAGCGCCGACCGTCGGACCAGCGGAACCAGCTGTCCGAGCAGTACGAGGGGCCGACGGCGCGCCGGGAGAGGTTCCGAACCGCAGCCATGGATTTCCTTTCTCCGGCGGCATGGGACGTTTGGTCATGGATTCCTCCGCGCACCCGCCGGCTGAGCTGTGCCGACGACCGGGCAGCCCCGGGCCGGCCGACCCGGACCCCGGGCCATATTCCCTTCCGGCTGGGCCGACGCTGATCCCGAATACGAAGACAATGCGGCACCGTCACTGCCCCGATATCCACAGTTCACCGCGCGCCGATCTGGAGGACCGGACCCCGTTCCGTGCACGGAACGGGGTCCGGTCCAGGCAGGAACGAGGGGGCGCCGGAACGCCCCACACGGCGCCCCCGCCCAGCGCTTGCCCGGGCCGCGCCACGGTCGACAGGCGGGTACACGGTCCGGGATGGACCGCGGCCGCCCGTAGGCAGCACCCACGACGCGACCCGCCCACAGCACCGATGGTCACCACTTCGTCACCCGGCGCCTGGGCGTCGAAAGCGAACTCCTGGCAAAATATCTCCGTTCGCGGTGTCAGTGCCTGGACCGGACGGGGCAGCCCCGACCACCGGCGTGCCGGCGTCGCCAGGCACCGTCGAGCGGCGGGCCGACCAGGGACCATTCGTTACCGTACGGGTACACAGCCGCACGGAAGGCGTGGCTCGCGGACGCCGCGCAGGCAGCAGACCAGGTGGAGGAGGCCCGCGGATGGATGGGCAGGAGCGCGTCGACGCAGCCCGGAACCGCGCGGCGATCCTGGCGGCGGCGGCGGCGCTGTTCGATCGGGACGGCGCCGAGAGCGTGTCGATGAGCGACATCGCCGAGGCCGCGGGGGTCGGGAAGGGCACCGTCTTCCGGCGGTTCGGTGATCGCACGGCGCTGATCGAGGCTGTGCTGATGCCGCGGGTGAACGCGCTGAGCCAGCGGGTCGAGCACGGTGCGCCACCGCTGGGCCCCGGTGGCTCACCCGCGGAGGCCACCCGCGCCTACCTCGACGCGCTGCTCGATTTCGTGGTCGGCAACCGCACGTTGATCCGGGCGCTGGAGAACCGCGGACCGAACGTCTACTACGCCAACGCGTCCAGCCGGTACTGGATCGCCGAGCTGACCCGGCGCCTCACGGTGGCCCGCCCGGAGGATGACGCCGACTACCTGGCGCACGTCCTGTTCACCGCGCTACGGGCGGACGTCGTCGACTACCTCATGACCGCGCGGGAGATGTCGCTGCAGCGCATCCGCGCCGGCCTGCACACGCTGGCCGGCGTGGCCTCCCACGGAACGCCGGCCAGCGGCCAGATCGTCGGCGGCCCGGTGCCCGGCAGCCCGACGGCCGACAGCCCGGTTCCCGGCAGTCCGACGGCCGGCAGCCCGGTTCCCGGCAGTCCGACGGCCGGCAGTCCGACGGCCGGCGACCCGGTGGCGGTGGGCGACGTCCAGGCGGCCGGCACCCGGACCGGTGGATGACGGCGGGCCGGCGGCGGGTGCTCAGGAGCCCTCGCTGACCGGCCCGTTGTCGGAATCCGGGTTGGCGCCGCGGGGTGGGGCGCCAACCCGGCGCATCGTGACGATCGCGTCGGCGTCGCTGACGCGGACGGCGACGGCGAGCCCGAGCACGGCCAGCACCGCGGCCACGTAGAAACCGTTGCATGACAGTGCTGGATAGCGCTGGTCATGCCGCCTCACCTTGCGGTGGGGCACCCCGGGTCTGACCGGCCGCGGCCGTGCCCGGTTCCCGCTTCACAGCCACCGGCCCCGCGAGCGGGGTCTTATGGTCGGCTCCACGGGCGTTGTGCGTCTCCGATGTACTGGCGGCGACGAGGTTGCGCAGGTTGACCGCCGCGTTGGTGTCGCGGTCGATCACCAGGTGGCAGGACTGGCAGTGGAACGTGCGGTCCGACAGCGTCAGGCTTGGGTTTCGCCAGCCGCAGCCGGAGCAGGTCCTCGAGCTTGGGTACCAGCGGTCCGCGATGTGCAGCCGTGAGCCGTACCACCGGGTCTTGTAGTCGAGTTGGCGGCGGATTTCGGCCATCCCGGTGTCGGCGACGGCGCGGGCGAGGCGCCGGTTGCGGACCATGCCGGCGACGTGCAGGTCCTCGACGACGACCACGTCGTGGTTCGTGGCGAGCCGGGTGGTGAGCTTGTTCAGGCCGTCGCGTCGCTGGTTCGCGACGTGCGCGTGGATCTTTCCGAGCCGGGCGGCGCGTTGCCGGCGGCCGGCGCTGCCCGGCTTCGACCGGGAGTAGGCCCGGGACGCCTTCCGTAGCTTCCGCTGGGAGCGGGCGAGTGGTTTCGGGTTGTCGACCTGCTCGCCGGTCGAGAGGACCGCGAGGTGCTTCACGCCGGCATCGACACCGATTGGCCCGCCGGCCCGCTGCCGTGGTGACGGCGCTTCGGGAACCTCCCGTTCGGCCTCGACGGTGAACGACACGAACCAGCGGCCCGCCGTGCGGGACCCGGTCGCGCCGAGCAGCCGTCCCCGCCCGTCGGCCAACCGGCCGGTGAGCGCTCCCATCGGTTCGTGGACCTTGACGCGGCCGATCCGGGGTAGCCTGACGTGCAGGTCGCCGGCTGGGCCGTAGGCGCCGGTCGTGTACCGGAAGGAGTCGCGAGCCTTCCCTCGCTTCTTGAACCGGGGGAAACCGACCCGCCGTCCCCTGCGCTTCCCGTTCTTCGAGTCGGAGAAGTTCTTCAACGCGCGGGCCAACTGGTCGAGTCCGGCGGAGAACGCCTCCTTCGAACACTCGCCCCACCACGGCGCGACGTCGTTCTTCACCTGGTTCCAGCGCAGCCGCAGCGCGGGCAGCGTCCACGGCACCACGGTCAGCGCCTCACCGGCCAGGCCGTAGCTCTGCTCCGCGTCGCGCTGCGCGAGCGCGGCCTTCACGAAGCCCAGGCCCCAGTTGTAGACGAACCGGGCCGCCCCGGCGTGGCGGCGCAGGCCGGCACGCTGGACGTCGTTCGGGTCGAGCGCGAACCGGAACGCCTGCGTCGTCTTCATTCGGCAGCCTCGGTCGCGGCAGCGACCGCGCGCCGGGCGCGGTTCGCGGCGGCCCGGCGGCCGTAGAGCCGAGCGCACATCGACGTGAGGATCTCGGTGATGTCCCGGACGAGGTCGTCATCGACCTCGGCGGGGTCGACGACCAGCAGGCGCCGGCCGTTCGCGGCGAGCGCGGCCTCGACGTACTCGGCGCCGAACCGGGCGAACCGGTCCCGGTGCTCGACGACGATCGTGGTCACGGCCGGGTCGCGCAGCAGGGCGAGGAACTTCCGGCGGTACCCGTTCAGCGCGGAGCCGACCTCGGTCACGACCCGGCCGACCGGCAGGCCCTGCCCAGCCGCCCACATGGTGACCCGCGCGACCTGCCGGTCAAGATCCGATCGCTGGTCGGCGGACGAGACCCGGGCGTACACCGCGACCGTCTCCACCGCCGCCGGCCGGGCCGGCTCGTCGACCAGGATCAGCCCGCCGACCCTGCGCGCGGGCACGGGCAGCCTGCCCTCAAGGAACCACTGACGGGCGGTCGAGTACCCGACCCCGTTCGCCGCAGCCCAGTCCTTGAGATTCACCCTTTCATCATACGGCGCTCTCTGGCGCTAACTGGCGGCCAGCAGGCAGCAGCATTCACCCCTTCGCCGGCCCGACGGACAGGGCGTATAGGACCAGCGCGAATCCGACCGCGGAGAGCACGAAACCGACCGCGTCGAAGCGGCCGGTGGGCGTCCCCTGGCGATCGATCAGGAAGAGGGCGCCGACGATGAACGCGGTCGCGCCGATCGGGAGGTTGACCAGGAACACCCAGTGTCAGGAGGCCTGGTCGGCGAGCACCCCGCCGAGGACCGGGCCGACGGCCGGGGCGATGATCGTCGGGACGACGAGGATGCGCGCGGCGCGGGCCCGGTCGGCCGGCGGGTAGACGTGGAAGAGCATCGCCATGCCGACCGGGGTGAGCAGCCCGCCGCCAGCCCCCTGCAGGATGCGGAACGCCACCAGCTGGCTGAGACTGTCGGCGAGCGCGCACAGCGCGGAGGCAGCGGTGAAGACCGCGAGAGCGGTCAGGAACACCCGGCGGGTGCCGAACCTGTCGGCCAGCCAGCCCGAGGCCGGGATCACCACGGCGAGACTGACCAGATAGCTGATCACGATCTCGTCGACCGAATCGGACGCGACCCCGAGGTCGCGCGCGATGGACGGAAGCGCCACGTTCACGATCGTGCTGTCCATGATCGTGATGAACATCGTCGCGACGAAGAGCGCGGCGACGACAACACGCTGGTCGGCCCCACGGCGGCGGGTGTCGCCCATACGGTCTCCTGCCGATCCCGCTGCGGTGCGGCAGACCCACACAGCGGTTGTTCACCGGGCCCGAAAAGTACCGGACCCTCATAATGAGGACTCCTCACTATGTGGGCAGGCGTCTGGATCCGTCAAACCCACGGCACGCCGACTTCCCGTTCCGGCGCACGCCAGGGCCCGCGGGTGCCGGTCAACGACACCTGCGGGCACGCCGCGGCGATCGACGTCGGATCAGGACCGGTGGGGAACAATGCCACCATCGGGGCAGCGCACCGAGGCAGGTGCGCCGATCAGGTCGCGCCGTCGACGCAGAGCTGCTCCTGCGCGACGGCGAACGCCGTGCCGGTCGGGTCGATCTCGACGAACGCGCTGCACGGGAGCGGGGTGGTGGCGTTGGTGCGCAGGTCGATCGGCTCGATCAGGCCGCCCGCGTCGTAGTCGGGCACGTTGCGCAGGGAGCTGATGAAGGACTCCCGCGTGGGGCAGTCGCCGGCAAGCTCGAGACCGCGCAGGAACATGTCGGCGTAGATGTAGCCGTACATCGCGAACTGCTGATCGGGCTGCCCGGTCTCCGGCGCGAACCGGCCCATCGCCTCACGGTAGGTCTCGATCGCCGGGCCGCCGCCCTCGAACGGGTGGAAGTACACAGGGAAGGACACGCCGATGAGCTGTTCCCCGAGGCGGCTCAGCGTGCTGCGGTCGTAGCCACTGAGGGAGACACTCGCGGCCAGCTCCACCCGGGACTCACGGACGGCCTGCGAGACCTGCGCGAAGTCGTCCAGTGTGGTGAACCCGACCAGCGAGTCCGCGCCGCTCGCGGCGATCCGCCGCGCGATCTGGCGCGGGCTGTCGCTGCCGGACGCGAAGGGGATGATCTCGGCCGTCGGCAGTCCGACCTCCTGGAACGCGGCCGCGTAACGGCGGGCGAAATCCTGGACGAACTGCGCCGAACCGGTCGTCACGATCGCGACCTTCGAGCTGCCCCGGAGGGTCAGGTACCGACCAATGATCTCCGGTGACGCGTCGTAGAGCTGCGAGAACCAGTTCGGGTACTTCGCGAAGTCGGTCTGTGGGAGCCCGACGACCGGTATGCCCTCCCGCGCCAGCCGCTCCGGCGAACCGCCGGTCGCGGACGACACCATGAGCAGCCCGAAGACCGACTGCTGCTGGACGAGGTCGGTCGTCATGCGTTCGTTCGCCGTGGACGAGGAGCCGTCGTCCCGCCAGTCGTAGACGACGGTGCGGCCGTGGACGCCCCCGTTGGCATTGGCCAGGCCCAGCCGCGCGTCCACCCCGGAGCGGGCGGACGAGAGCGCCTCGCTGCCGACGCCCGAGTTGGAGAAGACGAACCCCAGGTTCACGTGATCGGCGGTGACACCGGGCGTGTCGCAGGCGATGTTCGCCTCGGCACCGGCGCCGGGGGTGGAGCAGCTCGTCACGGCAGCCACGGCCAGCGCGGCTGCCAGGCCTAACGGTCCGGCGAGTCCGTGTTTACGCATGAGATCCCCTTTGCTGACGCGAACGACATCCATGCCGTCGCGGACCGTGGCGAGCCACGCCCGTCGAGACGCCCATCGCCAACAACAGGTCACGCTTTCCGATGATTCAGTTGATGCCGCAGGATAGTAGCCATTGCGCCCCAGTGCGCATGGATACGTATGACCTGGGAATACAGGCCAGATTCCGGGTCAGAACCGCCACTCGGCCGACCACGGCACAACTCGGGACCGACAGTCGGACGCCTCGGGGCCTGGTGTGACCAACGACCCACCGGCCGTGCACAGAGGTTCCCCGATGTGCGTGATACATATAGTTGTACGATACAGCTAACTGTGGGGTGCACATGGTGTCCAGCGAAGTCCCCGGCAGCTCCCGGCCGGCTCCCGACGCAGGCTCCGCGGGCGGGGCCACCGAGGGCGGGGCGCGTCGCGTCGAAGTGGTCATCGCCGTCCTGGCCTCGGCGGGCGTCGTCGTCGCGCTGATGCAGACCCTGATGGTCCCGCTGATCCCGGTACTGCCCCGACTGCTGGGCAGCAGTGCCGCGGACGCCTCCTGGGCCATCACCGCGACCCTGCTGACCGGCGCCGTCGCCAACCCGGTGTTCGGGCGTCTCGGTGATCTCTTCGGCAAGCGGCGGATGCTGCTCGTCGCCGCCTACTGCCTCGCCGCCGGGTCGCTGATCTGCGCGCTGAGCAGCTCGCTGGTGCCGATCGTCGCCGGGCGCGCCCTGCAGGGCCTCGGCCTGCCGATCATCCCGCTGGGCATCAGCATCATGCGGGACCTGCTGCCCCCCAAACGGCTCATTCCGGCGATGGCCCTGATGAGCTCCTCGCTGGGCATCGGCGGGGCGCTGGGCCTGCCGATCGCGGCGGTCGTGGCGCAGAACTTCGACTGGCACGTGCTGTTCTGGGGGTCCCTGGTCGCGGCCGGCGCCCTCGTCGTCCTCATCACCGTGGTCGTGCCGGAATCCCCCGTCCGGGGGATGGGCACCTTCGATCTGCCCGGCGCGGTGGCGCTCTCCGCCGGCCTGGTGGCCCTGCTGCTCGCGGTGACGAAGGGCGCGGCCTGGGGCTGGGCGAGCGCCACCACTCTGGGGCTGTTCGTGGGCGCCGTCCTGGTCCTGCTGGCCTGGGGCTGGTGGGAGACCCGCACCGCCGCTCCCCTGGTGGACCTGCGGACGTCCAGCCGGCGCCCGGTGCTCCTGACGAACATCGCGTCGACGGTGCTGGGCTTCGCGATGTACGCGATGTCGCTGATCAGTCCGCAGCTGCTGCAGCTGCCCCGGTCGACCGGGCACGGCCTCGGCCAGTCGCTGGTCGCCACCGGCCTGTGGATGGCTCCCGGCGGCCTGGTGATGATGGCCATGTCGCCGGTCGCCGGCCGGCTGATCGCCGCCCGCGGGCCGAGGACGGCCCTCATCGCCGGCTCCGCGGTGATCACGGTGGGCTACCTGCTGGCACAGGGCCTGCTCGGCACGCCGTGGGGCCTGCTCATCGTCACCGCGGTGATCAGCACCGGCGTCGGTCTCGCCTACGCGGCGATGCCGACCCTGATCATGACGTCGGCGTCGGCGTCCGAAGGCGCGGCCGCCAACGGCCTCAACACCCTGATGCGCTCGATCGGGACGTCCACCGCCAGTGCGGTGATCGGCGTGGTCCTGGCCAACATGACGATCTCGTTCGGCGCGAGCACCGTGCCCTCGCTCACCGGCATGCGGGTCGGGTTCCTGATCGGCGCGGGTGCCGCGCTGGCCGCCTGCCTGCTCGCACTGGCCATCCCCGGACGGGCGGCGCGGCCGGCAGGTGCCGTCGTCCCCGGCCAGCGTCCGACGTCGACCGCCGCGGCTCGCTCGGGGGCGGGTGCGGGCGTCTCCTGACCCTCGGTTTCCGGTGTGCCGGCGACGGGGCTGCCGCCGGTCGCGGCCGGCACCGGCCCTTTCGAGGGCCGGCAAGATAGTTATGCCATCACCTGAATTCTGATAGGAACAAAGAGGGAAACGAAAATATCACCCTGCGTCGGCGAACAATAACGCTCAGCGTCGAGCCGTGCGGGTCAGCGGATTCCTTCGAGCAGGATGGCGGTGCCCGCATGGACATCGAGGCCGACCGGGGAGCGATCTGGCGCAACGCGCCCGCCCCCACCGCCGGGCGGGCGTCGTGACGACGCCCGAGATGGCCGTGACGACGCCCGAGGTGGCCCGGCCTCTCGCGGGCCTGCGGGTGGTCGAGTGCGCGAGCTTCGTCGCCGGACCCACCGGCGGGATGACCCTCGCCCAGCTCGGCGCCGACGTGATCAGGATCGACCCGGTCGGCGGCGGCAGTGACCACCAGCGCTGGCCCGTCGCCCCGACCGGCGAGAGCTACTACTGGACGTCCCTCAACAAGGCGAAACGCTCCGTCGCGATCGACATGCGCTCCCCCGCGGGCAAGGAACTGGTGGCGGCTCTGATCACCGCGCCGGGCCCGGAGCAGGGCGTGCTCGTCGACAATGTCGTCGGGCGGCGCTGGATGGCGCACGGCGCCCTCGCCGAGCGCCGGGCGGACCTGATCCACGTCCGGGTCCAGGGCTATCCGGACGGCCGGCCTGCCGTCGACTACACGGTCAACGCCGAGGTCGGCCTGCCCGGGATCACCGGCCGCGAGGAGGGCGGCGCGCCGGTCAACCACGTGCTGCCGGCCTGGGACTACATCACCGGTATGAGCGTGTCGACCGCCGTCCTCGCCGCGCTGCGCGACCGTGACCGCACCGGCGCCGGCGCGTTCATCGAGCTGGCCCTCTCCGACGTGGCGCTGGCCGGCGTCGCGAACATGGGCTGGCTGTCCGAGGCCGCCGCCCGTGGGGTGGAGCGGCCGCGGCATGGCAACCACGTCTACGGCAGCTTCGGTGTCGACTTCACCTGCAGCGACGGCAACCGGGTGATGGTCGTCGCGCTCACCGAGGGCCAGTGGGCGGCGCTCTGCTCGGTGACCAAGACCGGCGAGGTGTTCGCCGCGCTGGAGACCGCCCTGGACGCCGACCTCACCCAGGAGGCCGACCGCTACCGGCTGCGCGAGACCATCGCCGCGGTGCTGCGCCCCTGGTTCGCCGCCCGCGACTACCCCCAGGTCGCGGGCGAGCTCGACGCCGCCCGGGTGCTGTGGGGCCGGTACCGGGGCATGGTCGACGTCGTCGCCGCCCACGCCGCGAACCCCCTCCCCGTGCTCGCGGACGTCGAGCTGCCCACCCAGGACCAGGCGACCGGTCCGGTCACCGCCATCACCGCACGCTCGCCGATGCGGTGGAACGGCCGGTACGGTGCCCCCGGTGCCGCTCCCCGCCTCGGCGAGCACACCGTGCCCGTCCTGGCCGAGGTCCTCGGGCTCGGCGACGCCGAGATCGGGCGGCTGGTCGACAGCGGCGTGATCGGCCGGCCCACGACAGGGTCGGACGAGCCGAGCCGGTCAGACGGGTCGAGCGAGTCGGGCGAGTCGGGCGAGTCGGCGGGAGCGCGCGGATGACGATCGGAGCTGTCGCCGAGGGCCCCTACTTCGACGAGCTGGCCGTCGGGCAGACGTTCCGGTCCGCGCCGGGGGTGACGCTCACGCCGGGCCTGGCCGACGTCCACCGTTCCATCGTCGGCGGCCGGCTCGCGCTCGCCCTGGACACCGCGCTGTGCGCCGAGGTCACCGGCGGCGCCGCGCTCGCGCCGCCGAACGTCGTCTGGGACGTCGCCATCGGCCAGTCCACCGTCGTCACCCATCACGTCAAGGCCAACCTCTTCTACCGGGGCCTGGTCTTCCGCCGCACCCCGGCGATCGGCGACACCCTGCGGACGTCCACCGAGGTCGTCGCACTGCGGCAGAACAGCGTGCGGCCCGGCCGGCGGCCCACCGGCCTCGCGGTGCTCCGGATCACCACCGTCGACCAGCACGGACGTCCGGTCCTGGACTTCTGGCGCTGCGCGATGCTGCCGCTGCGTGACCCGGAGCGGGCGACCGGCCACCGTGACGACGTCGAGTCCGTCGGCGCCCCGCCAGCCCCGGCGGAGCTTGCCGCCGTCGTCGACGGCTGGGACCTCGCCCGCTTCGCCGCCGCCACCGAGGGCGCCCGCTTCGCCGACCTGAAGGCCGGGCAGAGCTGGCTCGTCGGCGGCGGGGACGTCGTGTCGAGCGCGCCGGAACTGGCCAGGCTCACCCTCAACATCGCGCAGGTCCACCACGACAGCGCCGCCGGCGGCGGACGCCGGCTGGTCTACGGCGGTCACACCATCGGACTGGCGTTCACGCAGGTCACGCGGGCCCTGCCAGCGCTGGTGACGGTCGCCGGCTGGCATGGGTGCGACCACGTGGGCCCGGTGTACGAAGGTGACACCCTGCGCAGCGAGATCACCGTCGACGAGCTGGCACCGCTGGCCGCCGGCGGCGGTCTCGTCAGCCTCCGCTCGCGCGTGCGCGCCGACGGAGACCCCGACCGTGACGTGCTCGACTGGAAGTTCGTCGCAGTCCTGCCCTGACAGCGGTTGGCAGTTCAGCAACCCAGCAGAGTTGTGATCGTTTATATACTCAGAGCGACGGCGTCCCGACCTCCGCGGAGACAATGCCCGGGTCGGGCGCCGGTCCGCCCCGGCGGCCTACACACCCCGCGACCATGATGGCACCTTGGGGTAGCCCCGCGCGGGGAGATATTGATCTGAAATAGGACGGATATTAGTTTCTCGTGCGCACGGTCATTCACAAACGGGGGGATGACCGGGAAACAGCCGGCCGAACCAGGCCGACTTTTCCCGAGAGACGAGGCGCGCGTGAGAGTCATCCGTTCCTGGAGAAGGCGGGCCCTGGCACTGACCATGGCCGTCACCGCCAGCACGATGGGAATCGGGCTGGCGGCCGCTCCGGCCAGGGCCGCGACATGTTCCGACGTGGACATCGTGTTTGCCCGCGGCACCGGCGAAGCGCCCGGGCTGGGTATCACCGGCACACCGTTCGTGAACTCCCTGCGGCAGAACCTCGGTGGGACGACGGTCAGTTCCTACGCGGTGAACTACGCGGCCGACTTCGCCCAGACCTCCGCCGGCCCCGGCGCCACCGACATGACCCGCCACGTCGTCTCGGTCGCGGCCTCCTGCCCGGACACCACGTTCGTACTCGGCGGCTACTCACAGGGAGGCAGCGTCACCGACATCTCCATCGGCATCCGGACCCTGCTCGGCTCCGGCGAGACCATCCCCACCAGCCTCGCGCCGCGGGTCGCCGCCGTCGTCGTCTTCGGCAACCCGCTCGCCCTCTACGGCCAGCGAATCACCACCGTCAGCCCCCTCTACGGCCCCAAGGCCAGGGAGTACTGCAACCTCGGTGACCCGGTCTGCGCTGGCGGGTTCAACATCTACGCGCACCTCACCTACGGGTTCGACGGCAGCACCGCTGGCGGCGCCTCCTTCGCCGCAGCCCGGGTGCGCGCACTCGGCTGACAGCACGGCACCCGGCGACACCCGCCGATCCGCGCACGAGGCCGGGGCCGGCCCGCGACCCGCGACCCGCCGGCCCCGGCCTCACCCCGGCCACCCGCCGCGGTCTCGTCAGCTGTCACTCCGCGCCGCTGCTGTAGTCGGACGGGCACGCATGACGGCCACACCCGCCCGGCCGAAGGCCGGCGTCGGACAGGTCGTCACAGGATCACCCACACCGCTTGCACGCTCAGCGACCATACCGGCACCTTGGGGTAGCCCGTAAGCGGAGAAGTTGATTCCAATTAGCACGGACACTAGTTTCTCATGCGCAAGGTCATTCACGTGGGGGGGATGACTGGAAACAATCCGCAGCACCACGCGGACTGTTTTCGAAAGAGAGAACGCACATGAGAATGGTCCGTTCCTGGAAAACGGTGGCGGTAGCGCTGGCCATGGCCACCTCCGCCGGCACGGTTGGAATCGGTCTCACCGCCGGACCGGCGAGCGCCGCACCATGCTCCGACGTGGACATCGTCTTCGCGCGGGGCACCGGTGAATCACCCGGCCTGGGGATCACCGGAACTCCGTTCGTGAACTCCCTGCGGCAGAACCTCGGCGGGGCGACGGTCAGCTCCTACGCGGTGACCTACGCGGCCAGCACCAACCAGACGTCCGCCGGCCCCGGCGCCACCGACATGACCCGCCACGTCGTCTCGGTCGCGGCCTCCTGCCCGGACACCACGTTCGTACTCGGCGGCTACTCACAGGGCGCCAGCGTCACCGACATCTCCATCGGCATCCCGACCGTGCTCGGCTCCGGCGAGACCATCCCGACCGCCCTCGCGCCGCGGGTCGCCGCGGTCGTCGTCTTCGGCAACCCGCTCGCCCTCTCCGGACAGCACATTCCCACCGCGAGCCCGCTCTACGGGTCGAAGGCCCGGGAGTACTGCAACGTCGGCGACCCGGTCTGCGCGAACGGCTCCAACTTCTACGCGCACATCCTCTACGGGTTCGACGGCAGCACCACCGACGGCGCGGCCTTCGCCGCAGCCCGGGTACGCGCACTGGGCTGACAGCCCGACGCCCGACGGCACCCGGCACCCCGATACCCCGGCACCCGGGCACCCGGGCACCCGGCGATCCATCCGCGGCGCCGGGCCGGCCTCGCGCCGGGCGGGCCGGGCACCGATCCTCCGGTTCCGCCCGGCGGGACCGCCGACAGGTGATCAGGCGCTTTGCGCCGGCGCCGGCATTCCGTCGACGTCATTCACCAGTTGCTACCTCGTGGCGCCGCGGAGTCATCCCACGCCGGTGCGCGGCGAACACTGGCGGGAAACCATCCCCACGCACCGGGGTGTGACCACCTCTCGGTAGCAGTACAGGCACCTTTGGGGGGACCGCCGGGGGGCGGTGTTGAACCCCCACAGGGCGGACGATACTTTTTTCCATGCAAGGTCATTCCAATGGGGGGGATGACTGGGGTTGCCGCTGTGCCTGGCCAAGCAACCCCGCAAGGAGACTCACGCACATGAGGCTTGCCCGTTCCTGGAAACAGCGCGCTGTGGCGGTCTTCCTGACTGCTGTTGCCGGCACACTGGGTGCCGGAATCACGGCCAGCCCTGCCTCCGCGGCGACCTGTTCCGATGTCGATGTGGTGTTTGCCCGCGGCAGCGGAGAATTGCCGGGCCTTGGAATCACCGGCACCCCGTTCGTCAACTCCGTGAAGCAGGGGCTCACCGGGAAGACGGTCAGCTCCTACGCGGTGAACTACGCGGCTGACATCGCCCAGACGTCCGACGGTGCCGGCGCCACCGACATGACCCGGCACGTCCGCTCCGTGGCTGCCTCCTGCCCGAACACCAAGTTCGTGCTGGGTGGCTACTCCCAGGGCGCCAGCGTCACCGACATCTCGATCGGCATCCGGACCTTCCTCGGTTCGGGCGAGACCATCCCGACCGAGCTCGCGCCGCGGGTCGCCGCGGTCGTCGTCTTCGGCAACCCGCTCGCGCTGTTCGGCCAGAAAATCACCACGGCGAGCCCGCTCTACGGCCCGAAGGCCAAGGAGTTCTGCAACCTGGGTGACCCGGTCTGCGCCGGCGGATTCAACGTCTTCGCGCACCTCACTTACGGATTCGACGGCAGCACGGCCAACGGTGCCTCCTTCGCCGTCTCGAAGGTGCGCGCACTCGGCTGACATCCGCGGTAATCACGTCGATCAGTTCGGGGCCGGTCCCGAACCGAATCCCTGCACCTGGATTCGGTTCGCGGGCCGGCCCCGTTGCCTGTGACCAGTTTCCGTAGTCAGTTCATTTCTCGTATTGGCTGTTTATTGACCCGAGCGTATTGCTTCGCGCTGTGCCGCAGGTCACTCGGGGGCCGCCCCCTGATCCGGTCGTAACACGGTCAGCCGGGCGCTCAGGGGGCGGCGAACCTCGCACCGAGCCGGGCGCGGTGCGCCGCCGGCGCGCCGAACAGCGACCGGTTCAGCAGCGCCCGTTTCAGGTAGACGTGGACCCCGCCCTCCCAGGTGTAGCCGATGCCGCCGTGCAGCTGCATCGCCGCGCCCACGATGTCGACGGCGGCGACGCAGACGTACGACTTCGCCCGCGACACGGCGATACCCGCGTCGGGGTCGTCGGCCGCCACCGACCGCACCGCCTCGCCGAGCAGCTCCCGCCCGACCGCGATCTGGACGAACATGTCGGCGCAGGCGTGCTTCACCGCCTGGAACGAGCCGATGGGACGTCCGAACTGCCGACGGGTCCCCGCGTACTCGACAGTGGTCTCGAGCATCGCCTCCGCCAGGCCGAGGCCGTCGCAGGCCATCGCCAGCGCGGCTCGGTCACGCAGCCGCCGGGCGGCCGCCGCCGGGTCGTCACCGGCGAACCGCCACACCGAGGCGGGGTCGACCGGGGCGCCGTCGACGACCACGGTGCCGAGACCGCGGGTCTCGTCCAGGACGGGCCGGTCGGTGACCGTGACACCCGGGTCGCCCGGCCGGACCCGCACCACCACCGGCAGCCCGTCCGGGTCGACGGCGAGCAGCAGGACCTGGTCGGCGCCGGCCGCGTCCGGCACGAAGTCGGCCTGGCCGCTCACCCGGTGCGCGTCGAGCCGGAAGGCGGCCGTGTCGTCGTCGCCCGTGGGCAGCGCGACCGCGAGGCGCTGGCTGCCCACGGCGGCCGCGCGCAGCAGCTCGTCCCGCCCCGGCCCCGCCTCGAGCAGGCGCAGTGCCCCGACGCCGAGCACAGCCGAGCCCAGATAGGGGGTGCTCGCCGCGGCCCGGCCGAGCTCGTGCAGGACGACCGCGACCTCGGCGAAGGTCACGCCCGCGCCGTCGAGCTCCTCCGGGGCCTCCAGCCCGAGCCAGCCGGTGTCGGCGAGCAGCGACCAGTCGACCGTGGCGTACGTCTGGTCGGGGCCGGCCTTGGCGGCGTTGCGGCGCAGCAGATCCCGGGCGACAGCGCGCAGCTCCCGGTGCAGCTCGCCGAGATCGCCGAGATCGCCCGGACCGGCCGCACCGCCGGAGCCGCCGACGCCGCCCGAGCCGTCCGCGCTGCCCGCGCCGCCCTGCCCGTCGGGACGGGCGCTCATGACGACACCACCGGCTCCCGGGGCAGGCCGAGGCCGCGCTCGCCGATGATGGTCCGCTGGATCTCGCTCGTCCCGCCGGGGATCGTCCACTCCCACGATCCGATGAAGTCCAGCACCCACGCTCCCGACTCCCAGCCGCTGGACGCGGGCTTGCGCAGCTCGGCGTGGGCGGGCAGCCCGGCCACCTCGACGGCGAAGTCCATGGTCCGTTGCAGCAGTTCGCTGTAGTACAGCTTCACCACCGAGGCCTCCACCGGGCCGGCGGTGCCCGCCTCGTGCCGCTCGACCAGGCCGCGGCACAACGCCCGCAGGCCGGCGATCTCGGTGTCGAGCTCCGCCAGCCGGTCCAGTACCCGCGGGTCGTCGACGGGACGCCCGCCGCCGGGCCCCGGCGTGCGGCAGGTCTCCACCAGCCACCGGAAGCCCGCGTTGCCCAGCCGCTCGGCCAGTTCCAGCATGGTCATCCCACGTTCGGCGCTCAGCGTCGACTGGGCCACCTGCCAGCCCTGGTCGACCGGGCCGACCAGGTTCTCGGCCGGGATCACCACGCCGTTGAGGAAGATCTCGCAGAAGTGCGACTCGCCCGCCGCGTTACGCACCGGCCGGACGTCGATGCCGGGCGAGCGCATGTCCATCAGGAAGTAGGAGATCCCCCGCCGCTTGGGCACGGCCGGGTCGGTCCGGGCGAGCAGGAGGCACCAGTCGGCGTGCGCGGCCCCGCTGGCCCACAGCTTCTGCCCGTCGACGACGAACCCGTCGCCCTCGCGGCGCGCGGTGGTGCGCAGGCTGGCCAGGTCGGAGCCGGCCTCGGGCTCGGAGAAGCCCTGCACCCAGATCTCGCCGTCGAGGATCGCGGGCAGGTGCCGGCGCCGCTGCTCGTCCGTCCCCGCCGCGAGCAGCGTCGACGCCGCGTGGTGGATCGAGACGAAGCCGAGGACGAGCCGGGGCGCGTCGTGCGCCGCCAGCTCCTGGTACAGCACCACCTGCTGGGCGACCGGCATCCCGCCGCCCCACTCGGCGGGCCAGTGCGGGACGGCGAAACCCGCCGTGCGCAGCCGCTGGAACCACTCCTGCTGGAAGCGGACGAACTCGTCGTCGGACGCGCCGGCCTGCGTGCGCCGCCAGTCGGACGGCACCTCGGCACGGCACCAGCGCCGCACCTCGGCCCGGAACTCCGCCAGGTCCGCGGTGGAAATCGCGGGGGTCGTCACAGCGGCTGCACCTCCAGGTCCGGCTCGCGGCGCGGGGCGAACGGCCCGGCCAGACCCGCCCGGCCGATCCGGCGGGTGAGCTCATCGCGGGTGGCAGACAGACCCAGCGGCAGGCGCCGGGCCGGCTGGCTGTACCGCGAGATCCACGACAGCGTGGTCTCGTCGCAGAAGCCCATCGCGCCGTGGAGCTGATGCGCGACCCGGAACACCTGGTCAGCGGCTTCGAGGATGGCGAGGCGCAGCGCGAGCGCGTCGTCGACGGCCTCGCCGCGCCCGGTGGCGACGGCCCACAGGGCGTACTTCGCCAGCTCCTCGACGCCGAGCCGTTCGACCTCGGCGTCGGTCAGCTGGAACTGCACTCCCTGGAACCGCGCGAGGGGCTGGCCGAACTGCTCGCGCGCGAGGACATGGGCGCGGGTCAGATCGATCGCCCGGTCGAGCATGCCGAGCAGGGTCCAGCACGGCAGCACCAGGCCGAGCGCCAGGTCGGCGAGCCCGTCGCCGTCGCGGGACGCCTGGCTCGGGACGAGCGCCGGATCGTCGACCAGCCCGGTGACGAAGGCGCCGTAGCGGGGGGTCGTCGCCGGCGGCGCGGCGGTGGCGATGCCGCGGCCCCCGTCGAAGGTCACCGTCGACCACCGCCGCCCGAGACCGGCGACGGGCGCCGCCGGCCCGTACCCGACGAGGCCCGCATCGCCCGCGCCGAGGCCGTCGCCCGTGCCGCCCGCGCCGCCGGGCCCGGTGCCCGCGATGACGACGAGACCGTCGGTGGAGCTGTCGGCGGGGCGGGCGAGCCGTTCGGCGACCGGGTAGGGCAGCGCCCACCAGCCCGCGACCCGGCACAGCGCGGCCACCGCCTCGAGTTCGTCGGCGCCCCCACGCGGGTCGAGATCCCAGGCACCGAGCTCGGCCAGGACCGGCTCCACGAGGTCGGCCCGCCGGGCCGGCTCGCGCTCCGCGTCCTGGACGATCTGGTCGCCACCGGCCGCCTCGAAGGCGCGCAGGGCCGTCCGCCCGTACTCGACGGCCTCCTCGCTCAGCTCGGTGTTCACCTCGCCGCCAACAGCGAGCGCGACATGAGGATCCGCTGCATCTCGACGCTGCCCGAGGCCACGGTGGCGGACACCGAGTAACGCCGGTGGTCCTCCACGGCACGGCGGAACCGCCGGCCTTCCTCCCCGGGCAGCGACGCGCCGGCGACGATGTCCATGAGCACCTCCGCGCTCTCCTGGTCCAGTCGGGTCACCGCGATCCGGTAGGCCGCGGAGTCGTCCGGTCTGATCCGTCCGCCGGCCTGCAGGGAGACCACGCGGTAGGCGAGCAGGCGGGCCCGCCGGGCGTGGACGAGCATCCGGGCCCAGCGGCTGCGCAGCTCCTCCGGCAGCACGTCCCATTCGGCGCCCAGCGCGGCCGGCGCGGCCTGGAGCAGTCGCTCGACCCGGGCGTAGCGGGCGATGCCCACCCGCTCGAAGGCGAGAACCTCCTGGACGATCGCCCAGCCCTCGCCGACGGTGCCGAGGACGTCCGCCTCGGTCACCCGCAGCTCGTCGAAGAAGACCTCGTTGAGGTGGTGCGGCCCGAGCATGCTGGGGATCGGGCGGACCTCGATCGCCGGGTCGGACATCGGCACCAGGAACACCGTCAGCCCCTGCTGCCGGCGCTTCTCCCGGGAGGTGCGGGCCAGCAGGAAGCACCACTGCGCCATGGTCGCGTAGGACGTCCAGACCTTCTGGCCGCTGACCCGCCAGCCGCCGGACTCCTCGTCCGGATGGGCGGTGGTACGCAGCGAGGCGAGGTCGGAGCCGGATTCCGGCTCGCTGAAGCCCTGGCACCAGATCACCTCACCCCGGGCTATCGGCGGCAGGTGGCGCTGCTGCTGCTCGGCCGTGCCGTGCCGCATGATCGCCGGGCCGACCCAGTTGACGCCCATGTACTGGGCGCCCCGTGGCTCGTGGTGGGCCCACATCTCCTCGCGGACGACCGTCTGTTCCCACAGCGTCGCACCGCGGCCGCCGAACTCGGTGGGCCAGGCCATGCACAGCAGGCCCAGCTCGGCGAGGGTCCGGGAGAAGCTCTGGGCGACCTCGAGGTCGGCCGGATCGTCGGTGAACGCGCCGAGGAAGTCCGGCGGCACGTGCTTGTGGACCAGCTCGCGTAGGTCGCGCCGGAGTGTCTCCACTCCCTCGCCCATGTCGTACTCCATGGACGGCAGACAGTAGCCGGAAACGCTTCGACCTTCAATACTTATAAAGATAAGAAGGGGTATGCTCACAGAGTGCCCAAGGTGCCGACCCGCCAGGGACGAGTCTCGCAGGTCCGCATCGCCGAGACCGTCGCGTCGACGCTGCGCGGGCGCATCCTCTCCGGTGACCGTTCCGACGAGTACCAGCTGCCGACCCAGGACCAGCTCGTCCAGGAGTTCGGCGTGAGCTACCCGTCCATCCGTGAGGCCATCCGGATCCTCGAGACCGAGGGCCTCGTCACCGTGCGGCGCGGCAAGGTCGGCGGCGCCGAGGTCCACCGGCCCGACGAGTCGTCCGCCGCGTACCACCTCGGGCTCGCGTTGCAGGCCGGGCGGGTCACCCTCGGCGATCTCGCGGTCGGCCTGCAGACCTTCGAACCGCAGTGCGCCGCCCAGTGCGCCCTCGCCCCCGACCGGCAGGAGCGCATCGTCCCGGCGCTGCGGGCGAACATCGATGCCACCGCCCGGCTGGTCGGCACCGGGGGCCCCTTCACCCACGCCGCCCGCGAGTTCCACGAGCTCGTCGTCGCGCTGACTCCCAACGCGACGATCCGCCACATCGTCGGCAGCCTGGTCGCGCTGTGGTCCGCGCAGGAACGGGCCTGGGCCGACACGGCCGCGAGCCGGGGCGAGTACCCCGACCAGGTCGAGGCCGAGCAGGTCGTGCGGACCCACCGCCGCATCCTCACCGAGATCGCCGCCGGGCGCGCCGCCGCCGCCGAGCGGGTCGCCCGCGCCCATCTCGCCGCCTCGCAGGCGTATCTCCTGGACCTGTTCGACGACAGCGTGGTCACCATCACCCACGCGCGGACGGGCCACACGGGCGCCATCCCCAACCCGCTGTGGCGGGTCTGAGCCCGCCGCCAGGCGGCCGGGGGCCCGCGACACCAGGGAGGTTCCACGTGCCGAAGGGCATCCTTGTCGTGCAGACACGTCCGGTCTCGCCCGAGCGGGAGGACGAGTACAACCGGTGGTACTCCGAGGAGCACATGCCCGACATCCGGGCGATTCCGGGAATCGTCTCCGCCCGCCGGTACCGGATCCGCGACGCCGGGCAGATCACGGCCAGGCCCTCGGCCCGGGAGTACCTGGCCGTCTATGAGATCGAGGCCGACGACCTCGAGGTGCCCCTGGCGGAGATGGCCGCCCGGTCGGCCGACGGGAGAGTGCGGGAGAGCGACTCCGTCCAGACCGACCCGCCGCCGGCACTGGCCTTCTACGAACTGATCGACTGAGGCCGGAGGCGGCGGATCGCCGTGCGCGACCCGCCGCCGCGACTCGCCGCCGCGGGCCGGCCCGTCGGCATCCCACAGTGGTCAATCCTGACCCCGCCCGCGGCCCCACCCCCGGTAACAGTCCTGGCCAGCGGCCCAAGAGTGGGCGGAAGGCCGGGTGTCCCCCCGGGCGTCCCCGTAAGGAGGTTGGAAAGATGGGCCGGTGACCACCGGCGGGTGCTCGATAGGGGACATACGTGCAGCGGCACGAAGCAGGTAGCACGGCGGTGGCAGGAAGCAGCACGGACGAGGCGGATGCGCCCCGGGCCCACGACAGCGCGGCCGATGCCACGGCTCCCGGCGCCCCGGCCTCGGGCACGGAGGGGCCGGCGGCAACGTTGCCGCTGCCGGTGCCTGCCATGGAGTCCGACGACGCCCCGCCAGAGGCGGACGCGGTCAGCACCATCGGCGGGGCGGTAACAGGGACGGGCGACGAGCCGGCGCCCGTCGGCGGGCCGCGGGCCGGCGCGGAGGCCGGCGCGGGCTCCGGGAACGGCAGACGAAAGGGACGCCGGCGCGGGACCCACCGCGGCGCGACCAAGCCGACCCGGCCGCGCCGACGCCGCCGCCGGTCCATCATCGGCGCGGCGGCCGCCGGGATGGTCGTCGTCCTCGGGGTGCTCGGCCTGGTCGCCCTGGCCAGCGACGACGGCCGGCCGCAGGCACCGAAGCCGTCGACGGCGGGCCCGCGCCCGGACACCGGGCCGGTGCCGGACCCGGCCGGGCAGCCCGCCGCGCCCGAGCCGACCCCGCCGGGCCCGGCGGCACCGGGCGTCCGGTGGCCGACGGGAACGAACGCGAACCCGCCGCTGGACATCCGGGCGTGGGAGGCGTGGACGGGGCGGCCGACCGACGTCGCAACGGTCTTCACCGTCCGGAACAACTGGCAGCACATCGCCTACTCCGACTGGCCCTTCGCGGACTACCGGCCGGAGGTGTACGCAGGCCAGCTCTCCGTCGCCCAGCCGCTGTTCCCGCAGTCAGGCGACGAGCGCACCTGCGCCCGCGGCCACTACGACCAGCACTGGGCCGCGTTCGGGCAGACCCTGACCCGCAACGGGCGGCCCGACGCGATCGTGCGCCTCGGCTGGGAGTACAACGGCAACTGGTTCTGGTGGTACCCCCGCGACACCGCGACCTGGAGGACCTGCTTCCAGCACGCGGCGACCGCGATCCGCTCGACGGCCCCCGGCGTTCGCATCGAGTTCAACGTGAGCGCGCACCGGGACCGGATGCCCAACGGCGACGACGTGTGGGCCGCCTACCCCGGCGACGAGTTCGTCGACATCGTGAGCAGCGACACCTACGACTCGTACCCTCCGTCGCTGACGCCGGAGCTCTTCGAGCAGCAGTGCATCGTCCCGTCGGGCACGTGCACGGTGGCGGCGTTCGCGCGGGCGCACGGCAAGCAGTTCGCGGTGCCCGAATGGGGCCTGGTCCGGGCGGACCGGCACGGCGGCGGCGACAACCCGCTCTACATCGAGAAGATGCACGACCTGTTCGAACGCAACCGCGACATCCTCGCCTACGAGGCCTACTTCAACGCGGCCGAGGCGACGAACGTCCGATCCTCGCTCATCAACCCGCCCCTGCACCCCAACGCGGCGCAGCGCTACCTCGAACTGTTCGGCGCCACCGCCACCAACCGCGCTTGACCGTTGGACGCAGTTTCCGTAACAGCCGGTCCCGTCGACGAATCAGGCCGGCCACCGGCTGATCATCGGTGTTCCACGTAACTCGCGCGTGGCAACGATCAGCCGGTGGCGCTTTCGGCCCCGGAGAGCCACCCAACTCGGCCGTCAGAACGGCTTGAGCGAGGTACTCAGGAGGCCTCGTACTCCGCGACGAACGGGGTGTCGACGCCGACCTTGCCGACGGTCTTCGCGCCGCCGGGGTCGCCGAGCGGCTCGTCGCGGCCCGGCAGCACCTTCGAGAAGAACTCCTTCTCGCTCTTCACGAAGGGCCGCTCGGCCTTGGGAACCTCGAGGTCGAGCATGATGGCGCCGATCGGGCAGGCCGAGGCGCAGGCGCCGCACTCGGTGCACTCGTTGGGGTTGATGTAGAGCTTCCGGCCGCCTTCGTAGATGGCGTCGACCGGGCACTCGTCGAGGCAACCGGTGTCTTTGACGTCAATGCAGGGTGACGTGACGACGTAGGGCATCGGAGTTCTTCTTCCCGTCTAAGGTCCGGGTCCACGCTGCGGGCCCGGGAGGATCTCGTTTGCCTGCGGTTCGTGCAATGCCCTGGCCGGGGTCGACAGCCCTGGCCTGACCGCTGGCCGCTCCGGCCGGCGCGACGGTGCACCGGCCGGAACGCTGGTCAGCCTGGTCAGCCTTGCGCGGGTCCGGGTCAGGCCCGGGCCGGCACCGTCCAGGAGTCGTTGCCGGAGAGCAGTTCCTGCAGGTCGCCGCGCCCACCCGCGCGGGCCGTGGCCAGGGTGTTCTGCCACTGCTTGTCGAAGCTCGGGCGCTCCACCGCGCGGTACACCCCGATCGGCGCGAGGTCGGGGTCGACGTCGGCGAGCCGGGCCAGCGCGTAGCCGTAGGTCGGGCTGGTCGAGCGCGGGTTGTGCACCACGACGCCCTTCTCCGTCGAGCGGCCGAACTTCAGGTCGCCGGTCTCGGCGTCGCGCAGCACCGCCCACTGGCTGTCGGCGCCGAACAGGATCGGCGCGCCCGCCTCCAGGCGGATCGGGCCGTCGGCCGCCGAGGGCACCGACGAGTCGGCCGCCGCGGCCTTCTCCCCGGCGCTGAAGGTCGGGCAGTTCTGCCGGATCTCCACCAGCGCGGAGCCGTCGTGGGCGGCGGCGGCGGCGAGGATCTCCATCATGTGCTTGCGGTCGGTGTCGACGGTGCGGGCGACGAAGCCCGCCTCGGCACCGAGCGCCAGCGCCAGCGGGTTGAACGAGTGGTCGAGCGAGCCGAACGGGCTGGACGGGGTGACCGTGCCGGGCTTGGTCGCCGGCGAGAACTGGCCCTTGGTCAGGCCGTAGATCTGGTTGTTGAACAGCAGGATCTTGAGGTTCACGTTGCGGCGCAGCGCGTGGATCAGGTGGTTGCCACCGATCGACAGCGCGTCACCGTCACCGGTCACCACCCAGACCGACAGGTCGGGGCGGTTGATCGAAACGCCGGTCGCGATGGACGGCGCCCGGCCGTGGATGGAGTGCATGCCGTAGGTGTCCAGGTAGTACGGCAGCCGGGAGGAGCAGCCGATACCGGAGATCACCACGAAGTTCTCGCGCGGGATGCCGAGGGTCGGCATCAGGTTGCGCATGTTGTTGAGGATCGCGTGGTCACCGCAGCCGGGGCACCAGCGTGCCTCACCGGCGGAGAAGTCCTTGGCGGTGAGCTGCTTGCCAGTCGCGTCGGGGCTGGTCACTTGTCTCCCTCCGATCCGAGCTCGCTGCGGCCGACTTCGCCGGAGCCGCCGATGGCCTTGATGTCTTCCGTGGTGAGCTCGGTGCCGACGCTGGTGCCGTCGACGAGCCGGGTGAACACCGCCGCCAGCTCGACCGCCCGGAAGGGCAGGCCGCGGGTCTGGGTGTAGCCGACCGGCTCGATCTGGCAGTGCATCCGCAGCAGGCCGCCGAGCTGCCCGAGGTTCATCTCCGGGACGAGCACGGTGTCGTAGGCGGCCAGGACCGACGCGAGGTTGGCCGGCAGCGGGTTGAGGTAGCGCAGGTGCGCCTGGGCGATGGCCAGCCCCTGGTCGCGGACGAGCCGGCAGGCCGCGCCGATCGGACCGTAGGTGGAACCCCAGCCGATGACGAGCAGCTTCGCGCCGGATCCGGGCGGGCCGCTCGGGTCGTCGACCTCCAGCAGCGGGACGTCGATGCCGTCCACCTTGTTCTGGCGGGTGCGGACCATCAGGTCGTGGTTGTCGGCGTCGTGCGAGATCTCGCCGCTGCCGTCGGCCTTCTCCAGACCACCGATGCGGTGCTCCAGACCGGGGGTGCCGGGGATGGCCAGCGGGCGGGCGAGGGTGCGCGGGTCACGCTTGTACGGGTGGAACGCGGGCTTGCCGTCCTTGCCGACGCCGTTCGGCTCGGTGGCGAACTCGATGCCCAGGTCGGGCAGCTCACTGACGTCCGGCACCTTCCACGGCTCGCTGCCGTTGGCGATGTAGGAGTCGGAGAGCAGGATGACCGGGGTCCGCCGCTCGAGGGCGATCTTCGCCGCCTCGAACGCGGCGGCGAAGCAGTCCGCCGGGCTCTGTGCCGCGAGCACCGGCAGCGGGGCCTCGCCGTGCCGCCCGTAGAGGGCCTGCAGCAGGTCCGACTGCTCGGTCTTGGTCGGCAGACCGGTGGACGGGCCACCGCGCTGCACGTTGACGATGACCAGCGGCAGCTCCAGCGAGATCGCCAGGCCGATCGCCTCGCCCTTGAGCGCCATGCCCGGGCCGGAGGTGACGGTGACGCCGAGCATGCCGGCGAACGAGCCGCCGATCGCCGCGCCGATCGCCGCGATCTCGTCCTCCGCCTGGTAGGAGCGGACGTCGTGCGAGATGAGCTTGCTCAGCTCGTGCAGGACGTCGGTGGCGGGGGTGATCGGGTACGCGCCGAGGAACAGCGGCATCCCGGCCTGGTGCGCGGCGGCGACGAGGCCGAACGCGATGGCCCGGTTGCCGCGCATGTGCCGGTAGTTGCCCGGGGGCAGCGCGGCCGGCTTCACCTCGTAGGAGACCGCGAAGGCCTCGGTGGTGTCGCCGTAGTCCACGCCCGCGCGCAGCGCCGCGAGGTTGCCGGCGAGGATCTCCGGCGGCTTCTTCGCGAAGCGCTTCTCCAGGTAGGCGATCGTGCTCTCGACCGGCTGGTTGAACATCCAGGACACCAGGCCGAGCGCGAACATGTTCTTCGTGCGGGCGGCGTCCTTGCGCTTCAGGCCCAGGCCGTCGGTGGCGCCGACGGCGAGCCCGGTGAGGTCGACCGCGTGCACGATGTAGTTGCTCAGCGAGCCGTCGGTCAGCGGGTCGGAGTCGTAGCCGGCCTTCTCCAGCGAGCGCACGTTGAACGCGCCGGAGTCGACGAGCAGCACGCCGCCGGGCCGCAGGTCCTTCAGCGTGGCCTTCAGCGCCGCCGGGTTCATGGCGACGAGGACGTCGGGCTGGTCACCGGGGGTGGTGATGTCGTGGTCGGCGACGTGCAGCTGGTAGCTGGACACACCGCCGACGGTGCCTGCTGGCGCCCGGATCTCGGCGGGGAAGTCGGGCAGGGTCGCCACGTCGTTGCCGGCCTCGGCGGCCTGCGCACCGAAGCGGTCACCGGTGAGCTGCATGCCGTCGCCGGAGTCACCGGCGAACCGGATGACGACTCCCTTAAGCCGGCGTACCCGCGGGTCGGGCTGTTCGAGCTCGGTTGTCATCGCGAACCTCGTCTTGGATGGGGGTGCTCTGAGTAAGGGAGCGGACGCGCTGGACAGCGCGGGCCACCTGGTCCGCGGCGGTGCGGATCTCCTCGGGTGTCGTGGCGCGGCCCAGGCTGAAGCGCAGGCTCTCCCTGGCCTCGGCCGCGGTCCGGCCCATGGCCAGCAGGACGTGGGACGGAACATCCCCGCCGCCGCTGCAGGCCGAGCCGGCCGAGACCGCGACCTGCGGAAGGCATGCCTGGACGTCGTCGGCACCCGCGCCGACGAAGCGGAGGTTGACGGTGTTCGGCAGCCTGGCCCGCACCGGGCCGTTCAGTTCGACGGCGCCGCGGCCGAGCCGCTCGACGAGCAGCTCGGTCAGCTGCGCCACCAGCGTGCGCTGGCGCCTGCCGTCGTCCGTCATCGATGCGGCCGCGATGCGGGCGGCCGCGCCGAAGCCGGCGATCCCGGCGGTGTTGAGGGTGCCGGCCCGTCGGCCGCGTTCCTGCCCTCCCCCGTGCGCCCGCGGCGCGATGCGCGCCCAGGCGTCCCCCGACGCGACCAGCGCGCCGACGCCCTTGGGGCCGTACAGCTTGTGGGCGGACGCGACGGCCACATCGACGCCTGTCCGCTCGAGGCTGACCGGAATCCGCCCCAGGGCCTGGGTGACGTCGCTGAACAGCAGCGCGCCGGCGGAGTGCACGGGTTCGACCAGGGGCCGCAGGTCGTTCACGGCCCCGGTCTCGTTGTTGGCCGCCATCACCGCGACGAGCGCGACGTCGGGACCGAGCAGGCGGCGCAGGTCGTCGACGTCGATGGTGCCGTCGGGGTGGACGGCGATCCGCTCGGCGCGGGTGCCGGGCCCGGCCGCGGCCGCCGCGGCGGCGTCGGCGGCGCCGAGCACCGCGGGGTGCTCGGTCGCGCCGACGAGCACGCGGTGCCGGTCGGGCCCGGCGGCGGCGAGCGCCCCGCCGATCGCCAGGTTCGCCGCCTCCGTGGCTCCGGAGGTGAACACCACGTCGCGGGCACGCGCACCGGCGAGGGTGGCGACCTCCCGCCGGGCGCGCTCGACGATCCGGGTGACCTCCCGGCCCGGCCCGTGCCTGCTGGCCGGGTTGGCGAACTGGTCGGTGAACAGCGGAAGCATGACCTCGACCACGCGCGGGTCTACCGGGGTGGTCGCGTTGTGGTCGAGGTAGATCATGTGGGCTCCTCGGCACCGGCACCGGCGCCGGTGTGCTCGGCGCAGGTCGGGCAGGCGGGGTCGCGCCGCACCCGCAGCGACTGGAAGTCCATGTCCCAGAGGTCGTACTGCAGCAGCCGGCCGCTGGCCGGCTCGCCGAACCGAGCGATGATTTTGATCGCCTCGGTCGCGGCGAGGCAGCCAGCCAGGCCGGAGACGGCTCCGAGAACCGTGAACCCCAGGGGCTCCCAGGACGGGTCGCCCTCGGTGAACACGCAGCGCAGGCAGGGTGTCCCCGGCTCGACGACGAGCACGTTGCCCTCGGTGGCGTTCATCGCGGCGATGACCGCCGGGGTCCGCGACGCCACGCAGAGGTCGTTGAGCCGGTAGCGGTCGGGGAAGTTGTGGCGGGCGTCCACCACGACGTCCGCCTCGCCGACGAGCTGGCCAAGCTCGGGGAGCTCGGCCAGCTCGCGGTCGAAGGTGACGATCTCGACGCCCGGGTGGTGCGCGCGCAGAGTCTGCTCCGCGCAGGCCACCCGGGAGCCACCGATCCACTCGGGCCGCATGAGGGTCTGCCGGTTGAGGTCGGGCTCCTCCAGCGGGCCCGGATGGACCAGGACCAGCCGACCGACCCCGGCGGCGGCGAGGTAGGTCGCCGCCGCCCCGCCGACGCCGCCGATACCCGCCACCAGCACGGTCGCGCGGCGCAACCGCTCCTGCGCGGCCGGGCCGAAGCCCGGTATCCCGAGCTGGCGGTCGTAGCGGCCCGGCCGCGCCGCGGGGGCGGGCCGGTCGCCGGCGAGCTGGTCGCCGGCGGCGAACCGCTGCCGCGGCGGCGCCGTCTGGGCGCCGGTGCCGGCGGGTGGCGCCTGGCGGGCGTCGACCTGCCCGGCCGGGGCGAACCCCGGCCGGACATCGCACGGGGTGACGATCATGCTGCTTTCCATGAAGGCTCCCTGTGCTGGCGTGGTGTGGTCGGTCGGGGCGATCTGATCGCGGGAGGTCAGGAGACGAGGGCGACGCGCCCGATCTCCGGCAGGTTCTCCTTGATCCGCTTCTCGATCACCGCGGTGACGGTGGCCGAGGCGCTGGAGCACCCGTTGCAGGCACCGGTGAGGCGGATGTGCACCTCGGCGGTGCCGGGCTGCCCGTTGCCGGCGAGCACGGTGACGACCTGCACGTCGCCGCCGTCGCCCTGCAGGAACGGCCGGATCTCGGTGATGACGTCCTCGACCTGCGCGCGCAGCTGCGCGTCGGCCTCGGCCCGCTCGGGCTCGTCCGGCGTCCCGAAGCTGTTGCCGCAGCCGCAGGAGCTGGAGGCGTTCGGGTTGGTGAAGGTGAAGCCGGAGGAGGTCAGCGACTCCACGTAGTCGATCCGCAGACCGCGGAGGTGACCGATCATCGAGTTGTGGATGAAGACGTCGAAGCCGTCCTCGTTGATGACGATGTCGTCGTTCTCCGCGCTCGGCGTCAGCGCCAGGGCGTAGGTGAAGCCGGAGCACCCGCCCGGGTTCACGCCGACCCGCAGGCCGAAACCGGCCGTCTCGGCGCTGCCGCCGATCAGGGAGCGCACCTGCTGGCGGGCCCGCTCGGTCAGTTCGATGGTGCTCGGGGCGAGGGTCATGACCGGGCTACCTCCAGGTCGGCGCCGTCGGTGTGGGCGCTGTCGGTGCGAGAGCTGTCGGTGCGGCAGCCGTCGGTACGGGAGCCGCCCGCGTGGTCGGCACCATGGCCGGAGCAGTCACCGCCCCGGCCTCCCTTCCCGGCGCCAGCTCCGGAGCAGGAGCCGGCGCCGGGCCGGACGTGGACCGCGAACGCGAACGGGTCCTCGTCCATCAGGTCCGGGTCGAGCAGGTCGACGTCGACCAGCTCGCCACCGCGAACCTCAAGGTCCAGCTCAGCGGCGACGTCGGTCGGGGAAGTACCGGCGTCGCCGGAGCCGTCTGTGGGGGCGGCCGCGGCGCGCGCCGCCGTGATGCGGGCGCCGGCCGCGGCAACAGCCGTCTCGATCAGTTCGTAGACCTCGATCGGCTCGATGCCGGCGTCCTCCAGCGCGTCGTACGGGCCCGGGCCGATCTTGCTGCACAGGACGGCGGCGCAGTCGGAGAGCATCGCGATGGTCTTGTCGAGCACCGAGGCGCCGTCACCGCATTCGGACGGGCCCTCGCAGTAGCGCTGGACGTCACGGGTCTGGACGAGGCTGGCCCAGTTGCGCCCGGCCTCGTAGATCCAGAACTCGCTGGCGTGCCCGAAGTGCTGGTTCACCACGCCGCTGCCCTTGGTGGCGACGGCGACCAGGACGGTGTCGTCCGGCTTCGGGCCGCTGTCGGTGATGCGCAGCGTCTCGCGCTCGGTACGGTTCTCCGCGCGCGACCGCTCGATCTCGGCGTGCACGGCCTGCCGGCCGGCGAGGTCGTAGGCGATCTCGCGGCCCTGGTAGGTGTCCGGGGTGAACTCGTCGCCGCGGTCCTCGCCCAGCATGCCGACCGCGTCGGCCCGGCACTGCCGGCAGTGCCGCATCATGTTCATGTCGGCGCCGTCGACACCCGCGCAGCTGTCCTGCAGGGCCTTGAGCTCCTGGGCGGTGGGGCCGCGCTGGCCGGCCAGACCGAAGACGGTGCCGTGCTCCGGCGCCGAGACCAGTGGCATCACGTTGTGCAGGAAGGCGCCGAGCCCGCGGACGGTCTGCGAGACCTCGACGAGGTGCTCGTCGTTGACCCCGGGGATCAGCACCGAGTTGACCTTGGCGAGGATCTTGCGCTCGGCGAGCATCGCGAGCCCCTCGAGCTGGCGCTCGGAGAGGATCTTCGACGCCTCCCGCCCGGTGTACTTCTTCCCCTTGTAGGCGACCCAGGGGTAGATCCGCTCGCCGACCTCGGGGTCGATCATGTTGATCGTGATCGTGACGTGGTCGACGTTCAGGTCGGCGATGCGGTCGACGTGGTCGGGCAGGGTGAGCCCGTTCGTCGACAGGCACAGCTTGATGTCCGGGCAGTCCCGCGCGACCAGTTCCAGGGTGCGGAAGGTCCGCTTCGGGTTGGCCAGCGGGTCGCCCGGGCCGGCGATGCCGAGCACGCTCATCTGCTTGATCTCGCTGGCGACCAGCTTGACCTTGGCGAGGGCGTCCTCGGGGGTGAGCAGGTCGCTGGTGACGCCGGGCCGGCTCTCGTTCGCGCAGTCGTACTTGCGGTTGCAGTAGTTGCACTGGATGTTGCAGCCGGGCGCCACGGCGACGTGCATCCGGGCGTAGAACTGGTGCGCCTCGGCGCTGTAACAGGGGTGGTTGGCGATCTTCTCGGCGATCTCCGGGTCGGTCGCCGGAGCGCTGCTGCCGCAGCTCGTCTTCGACGCGCAGCCGCCTCCGAGCGCCGCCGCGGCGGCGGACGTGGCGGACTGGCTGGGCACAGGCGCCGCCGGCGCGGTGGACAGCACCGGGAGCGCGACGGGCTCGCTGGTCACGACAGCCCCTCCTCCTCGTCGGTGGTCCCGCTGGTCACGGCGGCGCTGCTGTCAGCCGCGGAACTCGTGGCATGGACGGCTTCCCCGTGGCGGGGCTCACCGTCCCGGTCATGGACGTCGCCGCCGGACGCGGATCCGCGGGGGTCCCGGGGCGCGGCCTCGAGCTCGCGCTCGAGAGCGCCGACGACCCTCCCGTTCTCGAACGCGACGGCGTAGACGACGTGCTCCTGCAGGTAGAGACCGACGTTGATGACCTCGCCGCGGGTCCCCGGCTCGACCAGGATCTGGCCGGTGGCGATGTCCGGGTCCGGGAAGGTCCCGTCCTGGCGCAGCGCCTTGGTGGTCGCGACAACATCTCCGACATCGAAGGCGGACCTCATCGGCTCTGCTCCTTCCCCTCTGGTCCCGCGGCTGCGGAGTGCTCGATCGTGATCGCGGACATCGGGACGAAGGCGGTGGGTTCCGGCGCGCGGTCCTTGAGGACCTTGAAGAGCCGGTGGTCCAGGGCCGTCGCCGTCGTGAAGGCCTCGTAGGCGCGGATGAGCGCGGCGCGGTAGTCGCGCAGCAGCTCCTCCGGCGCCGGCGACCCGGCCGCGTCGCCGTGCAGGGTGGCGATCTCGTCGGCGAAGTAGCGCAGGATGTGCAGCCGGTTCACGGCCACCACCCGCGGGTCGTAGTCGACGTCGAGCAGTTCGAAGTACTGCTCGGCGGTCGAGCAGCGGCGGAACTCGGCGAGCTGGCTGGCTGAGGTGGTCACTGCCCCGCCCCCTTCGTCGCGCCGTTCGTCGCGCCGTTCCCAGTGCTGGCGCGCAGTTCGCCTTCCAGCAGCGCGATCTCGGCGTAGGCGTCGTAGGTCCGGCGGGCGAGGTCGAGGATGTTCTCCCAGCCGAGCGGCAGCTCCTCGGAAAGGTCGTGCAGGTCGAGCTTCAGCTGGGATGCTTTGCTGTTCAGCTTGCGCAGCCGGGTCTGCACGGCGGCCGCGTCGGTTCCGGTGCTCGTCTCAGGAGTCATCGCGGGCGACCTCCTTCCACTGGTCGACGTGCTTGACGGCGGCGGTGACGAAGGCCTCGCCGCGGGCGCCGAGGTCCTCCAGGGTGTTGAACCCGAAGCGCTGGACGTCCCGCAGGACGTCGGAGAGCACCACGAGCCGGCCGGCGAAGATGACCACCCGCCCGAAGCCCTCGTGGTTGAGGTCGAGAACGGTCGTCGTGACAGCGCCGGTCGCCTTCTCGATCGAGGCGGCGACCGCCTGGTAGAAGGACCGCACCCGCCCTTCGACCAAAGCGTCGATGTCGCAGGCGATGGCGATCTGGCGCCGCTGCTCCCTGGTCAGGACGAACGGGCTGAGCAGGGCCTCGTCGGGGAGCCGGTCGAGGTTGCCGTAGGTGTCGCCGGCGCGGAGCTGGTCGACGAGGTCCCGCAGGAACCCCTCGGCCTTTGCGCCTGCCGCGTCTGCCGGTGCGGTCATGCCGTTCCTCCCATGGTCGTCGAGGTCGACGTGGCCGAATCCGACGGGGACGACCCGGAGGCGACCGGGGTCCAGGCGGGAACTTCCTGCGGGACGTGCGCCCGCAGGATCTTGCGCAGCCACGGTGGCGGGCTGCCGGCGAGCACGTCGACGAACTTGGTGAGCAGGCCGTCGATCGGGGTGCCCTTCGGGACCTTCATCGGATGGATGCGGGCCTTGATGACCTTCGCCGCCGCGGTCCCGCCGATGTCGGAGACGTTGAGGATCGCGCAGTCGGTCACGGCGGCGAGCCGCGAGGCGATCTTGTCCTCCTCGTCGTCCTCCGCGGGCCCGAGCTCCCTGGTCTCGAACAGGCGGTAGCCCTCGGGGCCGACCTCGTACACGTCGAACCGGCGGCACCAGCCGAAGTGCTGGTCGACGGCGCTGCCGTCACCGGTCGCGAAGGCGATCTTCAACATGAGGGCTCCTGGCACAGAACGTCGAGCTCGTCGAACGGGTCGATCCGGTGCTGGCTGACGTCTCGGCCCTGCGTGTGGTGGTCCCGGTGCGGGTCCATCCGGTGGTCCGCGTCGTGGTGGTGGTCGAGCAGTCGGTTCGCGGCGTCCACGAGGAGCCGCAGGCTGCCGGCGTACCCGGCGGTCGTGCGCAGGGTGGCGCCCAGCCGGTCGTAGATCGGGAAACCGACGGGCAGGTGCGGGGCACCGATGCGGTCGGCGACGGCCCGCACGTGGCTGGACCCGATGAGCAGCTCCGCGCCGCCGTCCACGGCACGTTCCTCGAGGTCGATCAGATCGCCGATGACGATCTCGTCCCAGGGTGCCGTGGCCAGGACGGGGGCGTCCGTCGGGGAGACGGCCGCGACGATCTCGGCGCCCACGTCGTGCAGCAGCGAGCCGACGGCGACCAGGGCCTCCGGCTCCATCGCCAGCGCGATCCGGGCCCCACCGAGGCCGAAGTGGCTGTCGAGCAGCCCGTCGGCGAGCCGGGCGCGGGCCCGGCGCACCTCGTGGGTGGGCCCGCGCCCCGACCGGGCCATCAGCTCGGTGACCAGGGCGTCCACCGCCCGCAGCCCGCTGAGGTGGTCGAAGTGCACGAGATCGGCGTCGGTGCGGGCAGCCAGGTCGACGCCGGCCCCGGCCGCGGTGGCCCCGATGGTGATCACCAGCCCGGCGCGGTCGAGGCGGCGCAGCGCGGCCAGGCCCGTGCCGCCGGTCGTCGTCGGCTGCCAGGACGGCGCGAGGTGCCCGTCGAGCGAGCCGGACAGATCCGGCACGAGTACCGGGGCCAGCCCGAACCCGCGGATCAGGGCGCCGAGCTCGTCGAGGTCCGCCGCCGTCAGCGACGGGCCGACGAGCACCGCGACCGTGTCCTCACCGCTGCTGCCGCCGCTGCCGCGGCCGCTGCCGCGCCTGGCGTCGTCCGCGTCGGGCCCGTCGAACGGGACCGCGCTGACCAGCGCCCGCAGGGCCGCCGACCATCCGTCGGACAGACCGCCGAGGAAGTCGGGGGTCGACACCCGCACGATCAGCGGTGCGCCCTCGGGGGTGGTGTGCTCCATCATCGCGATGTACTGGCGCATCTGGCCCGCGACGTCCTCGCCGCTGACCTCGGTGACTCCGGTGGTCAGCAGCCCGATGATCTCGGGGCGCTGCTTGGCGCGGATCGCGTCGAGGTGTACGACGAGCTCCTCGCCGCTGCCGAGGACCGCGGTGACCTCGGTGATGCCGGTGGTCTGCAGCGGGATCGGCTCGTTGAAGTGCCGGGTCAGCAACGCCTTGGCGAACGAGGCGCAGCCCTTGGAGCCGTGCATCACCGGCATCGCGCCGGCCAGGCCGAGGAAGACGAGCGCGCCGCCGAGCGGCTGGCTGAACTTCAGCGGGTCCAGCCCGGCCCGCCGGGTGGTCGTGACGACCCGGGCCATCACGCCACCCCCGCCGGGTCCCAGGGCGCGGGCGCGCGGACCTGCTCCCACACCGGGTTGGTGATGGCCAGGTCGAGGCGCCGGGCCAGCTCCACCGCACCGCGGTAGCCCGCGTAGGGGATGTGGCGCTCCTGGTTGATGTCGAGGAAGGGCAGCCGGCCCTTCAGCGCCGTGTACTGGTTGCGGCCGCCGGCGACGAGGATGTCCGCGCGGGTCTCCTCGGCGATGCGCAGCAGCTCGCGTGGGCTGCCCTCAGTGACGATCTTCGCGTCCGGGCCGAGCAGCTCCTGGATCTTCTCGACGTCCCCGTCGGAGCTCTTGGTGATGCCGTTCGCGACGACCTCGACGCCCAGGTCCTGCAGCGCGGAGACGATCGACCAGCTCTTGACCCCGCCGGTGTAGAGGACGGCGCGCTTGCCGGCGAGCCGCTCCCGGTAGGGCTCCAGGGCCAGGTCGACGGCGGTCTGCTCCAGCTCGATGAGCTCCTCGGCGCGCTCGGCGAGCTCGCCGCCGCCCAGCAGCCGGGCGAACTGGCGCAGGGTGTCGTTCATCGCCCGGACGCCGTAGAAGCTCCCCTCGAACCAGGGGATGCCGTACTGCTCCTCCAGCCCGCGGGCGAGCCCGAGCAGGGCCCGGGAGCAGACGACCATCGTCGCGCGGGCCCGGTGGGCGGCGGCGACGTCGGCGTACCGGGCGTCCCCGCTGATGCAGGCCCGGACCCGCAGGCCCAGCTTCGACAGCGTGGGCAGGACGTCCCACAGCTCGCCGGCGATGTTGTACTCACCGACGAGGTTGATGTCCAGGTCGGTCACGTCGGGCGGTTCGACCGTCCCGATGACGTGCTCGAGCAGGGCCTCCCCGGCGAGCTTGTTGCCGAGGTTCTTGTTGCCGACGAATCCCGGCGCGTGCACCGGGATGACCGGCACGCCCGTGTGGGTGGCGGCCGCGGCGCACACCGCGTCGAGATCGTCGCCGATCATCGCGGTGACACAGGTCGAGTAGACGAAGACGGCCGGCGGCCGGTGCCGTTCGACGGCCTCGATGATGGTGTCGAACAGGCGCTGCTCGCCGCCGAAGATGACGTCCTGCTCGCCGACGTCGCTGGTGAAACCGCGCCGGTAGAGGTCGGGTCCTGACGACAGGCTTCCCCGCCCGTCCCAGGAGTTTCCGGCGCAGGCGATCGGGCCGTGCACGACGTGGGCGCTGTCCACGATCGGAACCAGGGTGATCAACGCGCCGTCGAAGGTGCAGCCTCCGCTGGTACCGCCAGGCGTCGGCTTGGGGCAGCCGGCCTTGCGCTCCTTGGCGGACTTGTCGCGGTTGTGGTCACAGGCCGGTTCGGTGAAAAGCGTTGCGCGGTCAGTGGCGGCCATGGCGATCTCTCCGCTTGGGGAGGGGCGTTCCCTCGGTGAGCTGGGTGAGTGGCCGTTCGCCGGAGGTTGTGGCCGGCCGGCTGGGGCCCCGGCCCGGCAACGGGCGGGGCGTCGGCCGCACGCGACGCGGGGGGCGCGGTCCCAGCGCGCGGGCCGGGGCCCCGACCGAGCGGGGGTGTGGGGCCACCAGCCGACCGACCACCGGGAAGGCCGTGCGTTCCGTCCGGGGGATGCCGGATGCTCAGGAGGCATCCCCCGGGCGGGACTCAGCGCACGGCGTCGAAGCTATGGTCAGGGCTGGTGCGGTCCAGCTCGTCCAGCACGGTGTTGACCAGCTGGGTGAGCAGGTGCAGCCCGCCCTCGTATCCCACGATCGGGAAGCGGTGCAGGTGGTGCCGGTCGAAGATCGGGAACCCGACCCGCACCAGCGGGACGTTCGCCTCCCGGGAGATGTACTTCAGGTAGGTGCTGCCGATGAGCAGGTCGACCGGCTCGGTGAAGACCAGCGACCGCAGGTGCCACAGGTCCTTCTCCGGCCAGACGGTGGCCGCGTCGCCGAACTTGCTCGCCGCCAGCACCTTCTCCATGCGGGGCTTGAAGTCCTTGTCGGCGTTCGTGCTCAGCAGGTGCACCGGGACCATGCCGAGCTCGAGCACGAACCGGGTCAGGGCGATGACCAGGTCGGGGTCGCCCGCGATGGCGACCCGCTTGCCGTGGAGGTAGGCGTGCGAGTCGGTCAGGGCGTCGACCAGCCGGCCGCGCTCGACGGTGAGCTCGGCCGGGATCTCCAGGCCGGTGAGCCGGGCGATCTCGGTCAGGAACTGGTCGGTGCCGCGGACCCCGATCGGGGTCTCCAGCACGACCGTGTCCTGCTTCCACACTTCCCTGATCAGCTCGACCGTCTTGCGGGTGGTCGTCGTCTGCAGGGCCACCGTGGCACGGCTGAACTTGGCCGTGGCGGCGTCCGCGAGGCGCGTGCCACCGGGGTAGAGCTCGTACTCGCCGGTGGCCGGCGAGTCGAGCGCGGCGGAGTGGTCGCCGAGGATCAGGGGGTCGACCCCCATCAGCTCGAGCATCCGCCGGTACTCGCGCAGGTTGCCGATGTAGGTCTCGAAACCGGGGATGATGCTCAGCCGAGGCTTCCCACCGGTCTCCGGCTCCTTGGCGTCCGGAGTCTTCGTCAGGTTCTCCAGAATGCCCTTGAGCATGCTGTCGTACCCGGTCAGGTGCGATCCCACGAAACTCGGCGTGTGGGCGTACGGCACCGGGTAGTCCTGCGGGATCACCTCCTGCTCCTTCGCCGCGCCGATGTAGGCGAAGAGGTCCTCGCCGATGACCTCGGCCATGCAGGTGGTGCTGAGCGCGACCATCTTCGGCTTGTAGAGCGCGTTGGCGTTACCCAGCGCCTCGACGAGGTTGCTGAGACCGCCGAAGACCGCGGCGTCCTCGGTCATGGACGTGGAGGCCGCCGGGACGGGCTCCTTGAAGTGCCGGGCGAAGTGGCTGCGGAAGTACGCAACGCAGCCCTGCGACCCGTGCACGATGGGCAGCGTGCCCTCGAACCCGAGGCCCGCGAGCACCGCGCCGAGCGGCTGGCAGGCCTTGGCCGGGTTGACGGTCAGCGCCTCCCGGGCGAAGTTCTTCTCCCGGTACTCCCAGCCGCGGGTCCACTCCAGAACCCGGGTGACCTCGGCGGCGTCGCTGCCGTTCTCGAACTCGCCCTTGCCCTCGAACTGCTTCTGGTAGACCTCGTCCTTGAACAGCTCGCTGTGGTCGAGGACCTTCAGCGGTATGTGACTACCTGTCTCGGGAGTTGTCGTCACCGGACATCCTCCTTTCTACCGTGACTGATGACCACCGGCGGTCGCCGGCGGAGCCGATCTTCGGGTCAGAAGACCTCTCCAGCCTTGGACCAGGGGGTCTCCATGAGGTCCCAGGTCGGGCTGTTGATCGCGATGTCCATGTCGCGGGCGAAGACCGCGAAGCCGTCCACGCCGTGGTACGGCCCGGAGTAGTCCCAGGAGTGCATCTGGCGGAAGGGGATGCCCATCTTGTGGAAGACGTACTTCTCCTTGACGCCCGCACCCATGAGGTCCGGCTTCATCCGCTTGGCGAACTCCTCCAGCTCGAACGCCGTCGGGTCGTCGTAGAGAACGACGCCTTCCTTGAGCTCGGCGTACGTGCGGGTGTAGTCGTCCTTGTGCGCGAACTCGTAACCGGTGCCGACGACCTCCATGCCGAGGTCCTCGTAGGCGCCGATCGTGTGGCGGGGGCGCAGACCGCCGACGGCGAGCATGACGCGCTTGCCGTCGAGGCGCGGCTTGAACGCGGCCGTGATCTCGTCGAAGCGCTTCTGGTAACGCGCGATCGCGGCCTCGGTCTTCGCCTGGATCGTCTCGTCGAACTTGGCCGCGATGGCCCGCATCGAGGTGACGATCTTCGTCGGGCCGAAGAAGTTGAACTCGATCCACGGAGTGCCGTAACGCTCCTCCATGGTGGTGCAGATGTAGTTCATGGAGCGGTAGCAGTGGATCAGGTTCAGCTTCGACAGGTGCGTCGAGGCCATCTCGTTCAGCGTGCCGTCGCCGGACCACTGCGCGATGACCCGCAGGCCCATGTCCTCGAGAATCCGCCGCGAGGCCCAGGCGTCGCCGCCGATGTTGTAGTCGCCGATGAGCGCGACGTCGTACGGGGTCTCCTGGAACGACTCGCCACCGGTGCCGAGCACGTGGTCACGGACGGCGTCGTTGGCGATGTGGTGCCCCAGGGACTGGGAGACACCGCGGAAGCCCTCGCAGCGGACCGGGATGACCGGCTTCTCGAGCTTCTTCGTCGCGGTGCGGGCCACGGCCTCGATGTCGTCGCCGATCAGACCGATCGGGCACTCGGACTGAATCGACATGCCCTTGGCCAGCGGGAACAGCTCGTTGATCTCGTCGCAGACCTTCTCCAGCTTGGGGTCACCGCCGAAGACGATGTCCTTCTCCTGGAAGTCCGTGGTGATCTGCATCGCGGCGAAGTTGGTGACACCCCAGGGACCGCGGGCGTAGTTACGCCGGGTGGCCCAGGAGTACTGGCCGCAGCCGACGGGGCCGTGGCTGATGGTGACCAGGTCCTTCACCGGACCCCACACCACGCCCTTGGAGCCGGCGTAGGCGCACCCGCGGATCGTCATGACCCCGGGGCGGGACTTGATGTTGGACTTGACCTCGCACTCCTTCGACCCCTCGGGGTCGTTGGCCTTGATGTGCTTGGCCCGGAACTTGGCCGCCTTCGCGGGGTAGTGCGACAGGACTTCGGCGATCATCGCCTCGGTCTCGGCCCGCGGCGGGGTCGGCGTCGTCGTCATGATCGGGACCTCATCCTCGACGGTTTCAGAGCCGGTGATCGGAGTCAGGCGATGGTCGCGTCGGCCTTCTTGCCGATGACGCTCTCGTCTTCCTGCGCCATGATCCCGAACTCGATGAGGAGCTCCTCGAGCTCGTCCATGGTGATCGGAGTCGGGATGGTCTTCATCTCGTTCTCGTCGATCTTCTTGGCCAGCGCGCGGTACTCGTCGGCCTGCGCGTTCTTCTCGTCGTACTCGATGACCGTCATCCGGCGGAGCTCGGCGTGCTGCACGACGTTGTTACGCGGGATGAAGTGGATCATCTGGGTGTTGAGACGGCGGGCGAGCTCCATGATCAGCTCGTCCTCGCGGTCGGTCTTGCGGCTGTTGCAGATGAGGCCACCGAGGCGGACGCCACCGGAGTGCGCGTACTTGAGGATGCCGCGGGCGATGTTGTTCGCCGCGTACATCGCCATCATCTCGCCGGAGGTCACGATGTAGATCTCCTGGGCCTTGCCCTGGCGGATCGGCATCGCGAAGCCACCGCAGACAACGTCACCGAGGACGTCGTAGGTGACGAAGTCGAGGTTCTCGTAGGCGCCGGCCTCCTCCAGGTACGTGATGGAGGTGATGACACCGCGGCCGGCGCAGCCGACACCCGGCTCCGGGCCACCGGACTCGACGCACTTGATGCCCCACTGGCCCTCGACCAGGACCTCGTCGAGCTCCAGGTCCTCGACGGAACCCTTCTCGGCAGCGAGCTGGATGACCGAGGTCTGGGCCTTCGAGTGCAGGATGAGGCGGGTCGAGTCAGCCTTGGGGTCGCAGCCGACGATCATGACCCGACGGCCCATCTCGGCCATGGCAGCCATGGTGTTCTGCTGGGTGGTGGACTTGCCGATACCACCCTTGCCGTAGAACGCGATCTGGCGCATTGCTTTCTCCTCCTGGAGCCTGGGTACGCATGCGCGGTTTCGCACAGTGCGTCCCGCGGGCCGGATATCGGTCGCGGTCGTGGCCCCGGACCGAATGGGCGTTGGTAGCTCGTCCGCCCGGCTTGCCGCGATGTCTAGGAACCGTAGGAGGGATTCATTTCGGAAGCATGTACGTCGGTAACTGCCCCGTTAACATGAAATCGAGCCTCTGGCCTGCGAGAAGAACTCCCAGGAAAGCACGTAGAAAAATCCACGGGAAAAGCCTGAGGAAAAATTTTTCCCGCCGGCCCCGAAGGAGGCCGCGACCTGCACGTGCGGCGGCACGGGCCTTGGCAGAAGTGCCGGCACACGACTCGCCGGGGATCCCCGCACGGTGCCGGATCCGGTTTCCCCCGGATCAGCGCCCCGTTAACCGGGAGTATCCTCGCTGGTGACCGCCCCGGATATGCCGGCCGCGATATGACGTGAAACACAGAACTACGGAGCGAAGATATCTGCCTACCACCGCATCTGCGTCAACCTGAACCGACGGCATCCGCATTTGCGGAACTCTATCACCGACCAAGCCGTGTTCGCGGTGGTTCATTGTCCCGACTACGGGTTCCGGGAGCCACCGCCCTCGTCGCGGCACCCTCCGCAGGACATACCCGGAAGCGGGTCACGACGGGATTTACGTCTCCGAAACCAGGCCCGACCGGCGGTTCTGGACCAGGCCCGGTGGGTCGGATAGCGTTGCCTCGCGCACACGGGGATAAAAGCACCTGGCAACGCCGGCCCGACAACACCGGGAACCGGCGGGGTCAACACCGGGACAGACAGAGGAACAGACAGAGGCAGAGGCTGCACAGGAAACCGGCAGGCAGCACCAGAGAACAGCTTGTGCCCATCCGCAGCGGTACCGAAAGCCAGGACGGTAGGAAGTGACGGAAGCTCAGGCCGTCGACGCCTGGTCCGGCTCGCCCATCTCATGGGAAGACCTGCGCACCGCGGTCGTCGGCAACAACGGTGTCTATCGCATCGACATGGCAGTCCTGCGGGAGATAGGCGGTTACGGCCGGCTAGGCAACAATGTACGGCAGATTCTCAGCCGCAAGCTCGCCGGAGTCGGCCTCGGCCACCTCCCCGCCGAGCTGCCCTCGTATCAGGACAAGCAGGTCCTGTTGTACCAGTACGGCACCCCGGCAGCGGAGATCGTCGAGGCACTCAGCGAGGGTGCCTCCGACGGCGCGGAGTCAGCATTGCTCCGGCTGAACTCCTCGCAGGATCTTGCCAAGGTGCGGGACGCCTCGATCAAGGCGGTCGAGCTCCTGTCCATCCTCAGCGAGCGGTGCAAGGACTGCATGGGTCCCCTGCACTGACCAACCGCAGGGGATCCCCTGGCCCCACGGTCAGGGCCCGGTGGTCACGAGGCGCGCGTGGCGTCCACCGGGCCCGGCCGCGGGTGCCGCAGTGCCCCGCCCGGCCGGGAGGAACATCTTGTCCGCGGCCCGTGGGCCGTATGAGGTCAGGGTCACCGGCGCCCCCAGCGCCGCCGCCACCCGATCGGGCCACTCCTCGGGCGCGACGCGCACGCCGGGCAGCGGCTCGGCCCGGGCCAGCCGCTCGGTGAGCGCCGCCTGCCGCTCCAGATCGCCGGGCGGCCCTGGCTCCAGCCGGCGCACGCACTCCCCGTCGATCCGGTAGCCGGCGCAGAACGCCAGCCGCAGCGGCAGCCGTGCGGCCACGTCCAGATGGGTCAGGGCCACCGCGTCCACGCCACCCGCCGCGTCGACCGCGTACCGGTGCGCGACCGCGTCGAAGTGCCCCACCCGGAACCGCCCCTGCCACCTGCCGGTCCCGTTGTGGACGTCCGGCAGCACCGCGGCCAGCTCGGCGTCCTCGGTCACCAGCGGGCCGGGCCCGTGCCGCGTCGTGTAGCAGCGGACGACCCCGAGCCGCCGGGCCGCGCCGCGCAGACCCACCTGGGCGAGCAGCTCCTCGGCGTTGGCCGCTGTCGTCGTCGACCAGGTCGTGTACGGATGGAAGCCGTGCCACTCGTCGAGCAGCACGCCCTGTGCCCCCTCGAACACCACCGGCCCGCGGGCGCACAGCACACGCAGCCAGGAACCGTCGACGATCCGCGCGGCCTGCCCGAAGGCGCGCAGGACCGCCACGACGTCCTCGACCTCCGGTACCGCCGGCAGCTCGGCCGGCGCGCCGGGCCCTGCCGGCCTGCTCAGGCCGGTCAGCTCGGCGTGCGTCCAGTCGCGGAGCTCGTGCAGCCGGCGGCGCAGCCGGGACGGGTTCGCGCCCGCGCAGTCGGCGACCCGCGGCGCGATATCGGGCCGGGTCTGCGCGTAGGAAACCGTCTCGCCGATCCCCATCCCGCACGATCCGTGCGCCCCCGCTCCGCGTGCCAGCTCGCGGGCCTGGTTCACCACCGCGTGGTAGGGCGTGGTGAGCAGGGCGTCGCCGTCGACCGTCAGCCGCCCGAACGGGTCAGGCACTCCCACGGACTCCAGGTGCACGGCCTCCGCGACCAGCGCGAACGGGTCGACGAGCACGGTGCGGGCCAGGTGCGTCGCGCAGCCTGCGGTGAAGGAACCCGCGCCGAACTGGGCGAAGGTGTGATGCCGGCCGTCGTCGGTCACGACGTTGTGCGCCGCCTGGGCGCCGCCGTTGAAACGCACCACCGACGGCACTCGCCCGGCATCGGCCGCCCGGGCGCACAGCCAGTCGACCACCGTGCCCTTGCCCGCGTCGCCGAAACCAAGATCGGTGACGATGACGTGGTCGCCCGGCCCGTCCCCGTCCCCGTCCGGCCAGGTCACAGTGGATGTCCGCCCTGGTGCCACAGCCTTCGTCCTCTCAGAGCCGGGCGATGCCGGGGCCGTCGGCCTCGGCGACCCGGGCGTTCAGCGCGCGGGCGCCGCGGGCGACCACGGCACGGGTGTTGCGGGAGCTGGCGGTGCGGGCGTACCGGGCCAGCGCCCGCCCGACGCTGGGCGCCGCCCGCTGCGCGCCGACGTCCCGCAGGTGGTCGAGCCCCGCGTCGAGGTCGATGGCCGCCTCGTTGATCCCGATGGTCAGCGCGATCGTCTCGCACACCGCGTCGAGGTCGTCCAGCTCCAGCACCCGCTCGCCGAGCAGCCCGCGCCAGGTGCCGATCACCTCCCGGTCACCGGCGTAGGACGTCCCGGCCGGCAGAATGAAGTACACGTTGTAGCGGCGTTCCAGCTCGGCGACGATCTGCTCGACCGGGATGCTCTCCGCCAGCTGGTCGCCGACCACGGCCGCGACCTGGCTCGGCATCACCCGGTTGTAGGGCAGCTCGTCGCCGACGATGAACAGGTAGCCCCGCTGGCCGCGCCGCTCGAAACAGTCCGTCGAGGTGTGGCGGGCCATGAAGTACATCGCCAGCTCGTAGGACTCGTGTTTCTGGCCGCCACCGCCGCCCTCGAGCATCATCGCGCCGAGCTGGTCGTCCATCCGGTTGTCCGACTCGAACTGGCCGACCTGCAGCGGAACCCGGTCGCAGGTCGCGTCACCGATGCCGCCGAAGAGGATCTGCGGGTGCCGGGCATAACCTTTGCGCAGCAGCAATCCGTGCAGCTCCGGCAGCCGGGTCTGCAGGGTGCGCGGGACCTGCCCCATCGACCCCGTCACGTCGAACAGGACGGCAATGGCCAGGCTGTCGGGATGGTCCTCGCTGTCCCGGCTCTCACGGGCTGTGACCAGCCACGGATCCAGGTCGGGATGCGCCTTCCAGCTGCGCCGGCTGCTCGCCCGCATCGAGTCGCTGTACTCGAACGCGCTCGCCCCGCTGCGGGCACGGTAGCCCGCGGCCGCCGCATACACATCGGTCGACCAGTAGCCGCTGCCCATGATGTCTCTCCCGCCTTCCCGGAACGGATCCGGTTCTCGTCAGTGATCGTCGGTTTCTTCGGTGATCGTCGGTTTCTCCGGCAGTCGTCGGCTTCCTCGGCAGTCGTCGGCTTCCTCGACAGTCGTCGGCTCACGCCGGGCTTCCCGCCGGCAGGGGCGGGAGGTGGAACCTCCTGAAGCGACGCGGTCCGAACAGCCGTTCCAGCAGCTCGTCCAGCTCGCCGAGCAGTCGCCAGGCGTCATGCGGTCGGCGCGCGGCGGCCCGCAGGGTGCAGCCCTGCGCGAACCGCCGCAGCGGAACCGGGACGTCCGGTCCGAGCAGGAAGGTCATGCAGCGGGTGGCGAGATAGATGTCCGTCGCCTCGTCGGGCGGCTGCCGCGCCGGCACCTCCGGCGGGTACATCTGTGCGAAGCCCGGGACGACAGCCGGCACCCGGGCCCCGCTCACGCCGGTGCCGCCGCCCCGGACAACGCTGTAGCACCAGTCGACCAGCACGAGTCCGTGCAGGTCAGGGTGGATGAGGACGTGGTCGGGGACGACAGCGCCGTGCAGCACCCCGGCGCGGTGGGCGTAGCCGAGAGCCACCAGCAGCCGGCGCCACATCCAGGCGACGTCCCGCGGGTCGACCCCCTGCGGGTAGGCGGCGCGGATCCGGCTGAGCGAGCAGAAACCGTCGAGCCGCCCGAGGGCGTTGACCCGCCGCGCCCCGGCTGTGCCCGCCGCGGCCTCATCCCCCGGGACGTGCAGGAACGACTCGACCAGCCGGGGCGCGTAGGCGGCGAAGCGCCGGTCACCCTGGCGGGCGAGCCGACCCAGCGCGGCCGCCTCCCGCTCCATCAGATCGTTGTCCGCACCGGAACGCGGGATCTTGAGCAGCACCTCGTGGGCCGCTCCGCCCCCGGCCGACCGGCATTCGGCCGGGTGCAGGCGGGCTACGTCACCTTCGACGACAGCCCCGGCGGCACCGGCGACCCCACCTACGGGCCCGTCCGGCCCCTGGGCCACGCGGCGGCGCGACGTCCGCAGCGTGTACGTGTGACGCCCGGTACGAAGAACCGCCGTCCCATCCCCGTCCCTCTCCGCTTTTCCGGCAGTGTGGCCCGGGTCCGCGGCCCCCGCGGCACCCGCGGCACCCGCGGCGGTGCGGGCCGCGGTGTTGCCAGGTCGGCCCCACGTGGGGCCGGGCCGCCCGCCGCCGGTGACGGATCCGGGCAGGTCCTCGAGCTGCTGGTAGCGCATCCACAGCTCACCGAGCCGGACGAACCCGTCGGTCGCGGCGCCCGCGCTGCCCGCCGGCGCCCGGTCGGGATGCACCAGCCGGGCCAGCCGCCGGTAACCAGCCACCCCGGGCGTGGGCCCGAACACCCCGACGAGATCCTCCCGCCCGGCCGCCGCCGGGACGTCCCTCAGCAGGCGCAACGCCTCGTCGAGGCTGGCCGGGACGGCAGGCTCAGGCATCACCCGCACCGCCCGCTTCGGGCCCGGACGGCCGCAGCAGCGCCGGGTGCAGCAGCTTCGCGGGCCCCGCCTGGTACAACCGGGCCCGGCGCCCGCCTCGGCTGCCGCCGCGTTCGGTGGTGGTCCCGGTGTCCTCCAGGAAGCCCGGCACCGACAGGACCTTGCGGTGGAAGTTCGCGGCGTGCGGTGCCCGGCCCCAGACCGTGGTGTAGACCTCACGCAGCTCGGTGATGGTGAACTGTTCGCCGACGAACGCGGTCGCCAGCGGCGTGTACTCGATCTTCGATCGAGCCCGCTCGACCCCGTCGGCGAGAATCCGCCCGTGGTCGAAGGCCAGATCGCCCGGAAGCACGGCGTCGAACGGCAGGTCACCGACCACGGAGGTGTCGAACGCCACGCCGCCCGACCCGGTCGCCAGCGGCAGCCAGGCGGCCGCCGCCGCGTCGCCGCCCGCGGTCGGGTCCGGCAGGTCCGGCGCGAAGGCGAGATAGGCGACCGAGATCACCCGCATGCGCGGGTCCCGGCCCGGGGTGCCGTAGGTGCCGAGCTGTTCCAGATGCACCCGCGCCGATCCGGCGGGCCGGACAGCACCCGGTGCGCCGGGTGGTTCGTCGGGGAGTCCGTCGGGTGGCCGCGCGTCGGCCTCCGCCGCGGTCAGTCCGGTCTCCTCGACCAGTTCACGGGCCGCGGCCTCGGGAAGATCCTCTTCGAGGGGATGTCCTGTCCCGTCCGGGCGCGGGCGGACGAACCCGCCGGGCAGTGCCCAGCGGCCCGCGAAGGGCTCTTCGCCCCGGCGCACGAGCAGGACGTGCAGTTTCCGCTCCCGCACTGTCAGCGCCACGACATCCACCGTCACCGCGACCGGGTCGAAAGCCCGCGGGTCATAGGTGCTCGGGTCGTACCCGCCACCCGCCCGCGGACGGGTCGGTCCGGCCTCGACCTCCGGCATGGTTCACCGCCTTCGCTTCTGGCAGGTGCCGGCGGGACCTCCGTGCCAGGCTCGCCCCCGCGACGCGCCCCGCCGGCCCGCCGGCATCCGACAGTTCATCTCATTACGAGATTTTCTAGATGTGAGAGTAACCAGGCGGGCGTCCGAGGAACAAGCCCTCGCCCGCACCCGGCGCTGTCCCACGGGCGACACCCTCGCCAGGCGACCGCCAGGCAACACCCTCACCAGGCGCCCGGTGAGACCGCGCGGAGCCGCCGGTACGGGCAGGATGGATCTGTGGACGCGGTCAGCCCGGAGCGGTTCGAGGAGCTGGTCGTCACCGCGCTCGACAGCCTGCCGCCCGAGCTGGGACGGCAGATGCGCAACGTGGCCGTCCTCGTCGAGGACGACTCCGAGGACGGCGTGCTCGGCCTCTACGAAGGGGTGCCGCTCACCGAGCGGGGCGACTGGTACAGCGGCGTGCTCCCCGACCGGATCACCATCTACCGGATGCCGATCTGCGCCGTGAGCGCATCAGAGGAGGACGTGGTGCGCGAGGTGCGGATCACGGTGATTCACGAGATCGCCCACCACTTCGGCATCGACGACGCGCGCCTGCACGAGCTCGGCTGGAGCTGAGCCGAGACCGATCCCGCTCGTAGCGGCACCCATGGAGGAACGCTCAGCCCACACTTACCGACATTGCCGGGCAGGATCGGATGGTGCGGACACGTCGGGCAGCGGAGGACGACTGGCCGGCCATCTGGCCGGTGTGGCACGCAGTCGTCGCCGAGGGTGAGACGTGCCTGTGGGATCCCGACACCGGGGAGGCTCGCGCCCGAGGGCTGTGGATGCTGCCCGCACCCGCCGAGGTGCTGGTCATGGAGGTCGACGACGGGCCTGCCTCGACGCGGGTGGTCGCCACGGCGCTGCTCGTCCCCAGCCAGCCGGACCTCGGCAACCACGTGGCACTCGCCCAGCTCCTCGTCGACCCCGCCCTGGTCAACCTCGGCGGCGGCGCGTTCGGGCCCGGCGGGTACCACGGGCCCAGCGGCGCGCAGGGCATCGGCCGGGCCGCCGGCGAGGGAATGATCGATCACGCCGCGGACCTCGGCTACCACGCGATGCAGCTCAACGCCGTGGTGGCCGCCAACACCCGACTGGTCGCACTGTGGCGATCACTGTCGTTCCGGGTGGTCGGCACGCTGCCCGCAGCGTTCCGCCATCCGTGGCAGGGAGATGTCGACCTCTACGTGATGCACCGATTCCTCCCCCCGCCGACCCGCGCGGTGTAGCTGGCCTCCCCGCGGCTCAGGTGCCCGCGCCGGCACCACCGCTCGAACCGGCACCACCGCTCGCCGCCGCCGCGTTTCCCGCGGCCTCGGCGGCCTCGGCCTCCGCCCAGATGTCGTTGAAAAGCTCGATCCGCTCGCCGATGCGGGTCCGGTCGAACCAGAGGTTGGTGCTGGTGATACTCGAGCCCGGCAGTGCCCCGACCTCCACCTCGTAGCTGACCTCGTCGTCGAAGAGAATGAAGTCGCGGAAGGTGTTGCGCCAGCCGGTCACCGCCCGGCCGAGTTGTGATCCGCCGGGAACGACGACACTGTGGACCTTGATGCCGGCGGCCCGCTGCTCGTCACAGATCTTCAGGAAGTCAGCGTTGCGGAGAATTTTCTCGTTGTTCAGAATGAAGACGCGGCGGACGTTTACGCCGCGGGCGACCGCCTCCCGCTGTGCCATCAGGTAGGCGCGACCAAGCTCGCTTTTCCAGAACCCGTCGCTGAAGCTGCGCCGCCCGCCGTCGGCGGTCGTCGTGCTGGTGGCGGAAATCGTGCGCCCGGTGGTACGGGTGAGGGTCAGCAGCCAGTCGCGGTCCTCACCCGGGCAGCTCACCGAATCACCTTCCAGCCCACGCAGCAGTTCGTTCAGCGCCCGGATCTCCTCGGTCACCAGACGGCCGAGAACGGGCGCCGGCGGGACGAACCGTGCCGCCCGCTCGATCAGCCCGCTGATGGGCCGCGAGTTGGGCACCGCCGTCTCCACCGCCGAGTTCTCCAGCGACTCGAGCAGGCGTGCCCCGCGGTCGACCCGGTCCAGCCGCCGCGTGACCGTCTGCCGCGTCGTGTCGAGCTCACTGGTCACCAGCTGGGCGAAGGTGCCCAGGCGCTGCTCCTGCCCCAGCACGACGGTCTCCATCCGGTCCTCCAGGGACGCCAGATGATGCACGACCAGCACGACACCGCCGATGAAGACCGAGAGCATCGTCGTCCAGGTCATCTCCCCGTCAAGCAGGTAACTGATCAGGAAGGTGGCGCCGCCGGTGGCCAGCGCCAGCGCGATCTCCCTGACGATTCTCAAAGCAGGCACGTCCACCCCGTTCGGTCGGCCGCCAGTACCGGTTCAGGCCCGGTGGGAAATCCCCTCGACGCCGTCCTGGAAGACCAGGTTTCCGTGGGCCGGCGCCGCGGCCGGCTTTTCGAGCACGGCCAGGAGCAACTGGTTCTGGATCTGGCCGCGCAGACTCGTCCACTGGCGAGAGAAGCCGGGACGGCTCTCAAGTGCGGCCCACATCCAGCCCAGGTCCTCGGCGACTCTGGCGCCCGGCATCCACAGGTGGAGCAGATGGTCGACGGCCGGGCGGATGCGGGCCACCACTTCGGCGGCCGGATCGACACCGATTCTGCTGTTCTCCATCAGATTCGCGACGGTGGTCAGCAGCCAGTCATGCAGAGCGAGATCCTCGCAGGCAACCACCGCCTCGGCCGGATCGCTGATCGATGCCGGCAGCCGTAGTCGTACTGTCCGCGACGTCTCGTCGTGGACAACGAGTTCAATATCCGGTGATTCTGCCAGCTCACCGGAATCCGGAGACCGCCAGGTTACGGCGAACCGCAGTCTTGTCCGGCGTGCCCGCAACATCGTCACCCGGTCGATGTAAGGCATGCGTTGCACCTGATTGAGCAGTCGGTTCACGACAGCGCCGAGATCGAGTGGCTCGCGGGCGGGGCCGGCGGCCGGGGACGACCGCGCGGAGTCCCGTAGGAAGCCCGCGGTCAGGTCCGACGCGCCGCAGCGCGCGCCGACCTCGATGGTCCCCGGATTCGTCAGGTAGTGCGACCACGGCAGCCGGCGTTCGCCGGCTGCCCGGACGAGGCGGGCCCGCGCCGATGCCTGCAGGATGATCCCGCCGGTGACGGATGCCCGGGCCAGGACAGTTCCCACCCCGTCCGCCCGGGTGCCCGAGCCGGTGGGGAGCGGGCAGTGCACGCCCACTCGTTCATCCGGAGACACCGCGTAGGTGAAGGGCCTGGTCGCGCGGAGGACCCGGCGACCCGGGTCCAGATCAAGGAGCCGGGCGACGGTGTCCGCGCCGACCTGGTGCGAGTTCTGCAGCAGGGTGGTCCGGACCTCGCCGACGAGGACGTCCAGGTTCTCCGCCGGAGCCGGCCCGGCACGCGCCCGCGCGGGGGCCGGTCGCGTCGAGGCGGGCATCAGCGGCTCAGGAAGAGATAGGTGAGCCGGTCGGCGGGCTCGGCCGGCACCGTGAGGCCTTCCTCCGCCGCCCGTCGCACCGTGGACGCCAGGGCGGCCGGGTCGATGCCGACCTGCCCGAGGATCACCCGCACGGCATGCTCGACGGGAAGGTACGTGGCGCCGAGCGCGGAGAACGTCCGGTAGGCGCAGAACGGCGCAGCCCTCGGGGTCATCCGGCCGATCGCCGGGAAGTCCGCCCAGCGGGCCGGAAGATCGGTGAGGTCGACCGGCACAGGGTTGACCACCGTCTCCCCCCGCGCCCGCAGCAGTCCGAGCCGCAGCAGCTGCCACACCGCCGCAAGAAACGAGCAGGACCACAGCCGGCCCTCCGGGCCCGGTTCCTCCGTCCACAGCTCGGCGTCGAGGAACACCGAATGCCGGCGGGCGGCGTTCTCAGCCGGCGGGTGCCAGGGTGTCCGGCCTCCCATGGCCGGGACCTCGGCGGTGGATGCCGACCGGGATCCGTTACACAGCCAGCCGGTCTCGTGTACCGGCGGGCGCGACCCGTTCGTCCCGTAGGGCGGATCGGGGATGAGCGCCTTCTCGACCAGGCGGGCGAGCGGCACCCGTCCGTTCTCCACGCACGCGGACTCCCGCGCGATGTAGTCGATGACCAGGCCGTGAGCACCGGCGGCCGCGATCAGTTCCGGCAGCACCACACCCGGCGGCGGCAATGTGTCCGGTTCCGAGTAGTCGTCCACCAGCAGGCAGGTGCTGACCCTGGTGGGACGTCCAGCCGCCCCCGCCCCCGCCAGCGCACCGAGCGACGAGTGCTCCGCCCACGGCGCGATCCGGCGGAAGTGCGCGGCCAGGGCTCCGGCTCCGTCGTGGAAGTCCTCCGGGTAGAAGTGGCCGAGCTCCACCGACAGCTGGGCGAGCGGCACCTCCACGGTGCGCCCGGCCGCGCTCGTCTCGCGGAAGACGGCGCGCGGGGAAAGCGCCGCCGGCGCTGCCGCCGGCACTGCCAGGGGCGGTTGGCCCGGCAGCGATTCCAGGAGCTGCGGTTCCAGGAGCTGCGGCTCGTTGGGCTGCGGTTCGCTGGGCTGCGGTTCCACGGGTGTCAGAGCCCCTCCCACAGGCTTTTGTCCGTCAGTCGTTCGGCGAGTGCCTCGAACGCCTGCCCGGTCTCCGCGTTGGCGATGCGGGTGGTCGAGATGTCGTCCTCGACGATGATCTGCTCCCGCCACTGCAGAACGGGGTCGAGCGGAATCGACCCGATCATCAGGCTGCTTCCCAGCCGCATCTTCCCGGCCAGCCGCTGCAGATCGATGTCATAGGACTGCAGCCACACGGACTGCTCCGGGCGCAGGCTGGCCAGTTGCGGCGATTCGGGTTCGAGTACGGCGGTACGCACGAACCGGATGCCGTCCTCCAGGTCCGGCTTCCGGTGCCCGTACTCCGCGCCCGTCTCGAGAATGCCCTGCGTCCCGTGCACCAGACCCGAGGCGGCCACGATGTGCTGGCGGGTCCACCGGTGGAACACGAGCCAGCGCGTTGTCTTGGCCGCGAGCACCGGATCGGCGGTGGCTCGCAGGACCAGCTCGGTCGCATACGAGCGGCCCGCGCTCAGGTCGACGAGGGTCAGTTCGAACTCCTCGTCCAGGGAGAGGAAGAGGTCGGTGCACCGGCGGATCATCTGCTTGTTCACCGGGAACTCACCGCCCCCCGCATCGCCGGGCAGGAGGGTGAGGCGGCCGGCGCCGAGCGGCCTGGCCCAGCCGCCGCCCAGGGTCGACTGGGTCCAGACGTCGAACTGCTCCACCTCCGCCGTCCCCCCGGCGAGATAGGTGTGCAGCCCGCGCCCGGTGGGCGTCCCCTGGCCTGCCGCCTCCACGCCGAAGATCGCGCCCGAGGTGGGCGAGCCGAAGTCGAAGTCGAGATAGCACACATCGCTGCCCTGCATCGCCCGCCGGTAGGCCACGTTGCAGCTCGTCACGGAGCGGCCGGTTCCGCCCTTGTCGGAGGTCGCGAAGACGATCATCGGTCGCCGGCCGTCATCCGCGCCGGGCGAGGGCGAGCTTGTCGAGATCGCGCAGCGCCTCCTGCACGATGGCGACCGCCGTCGCCGGCTGGCGTTCTCGCAGCTCCCGGGCCCGTCTCAGGCTCGCTCCGATTCCGTGCAGCTGGGTGCGGGCGGGCAGCGCGGCGGTCGGCGACTGGCGCAGGAGCTCACCGGCGTGCAGATGGTCGGCCTCGGCGATCATGTCCAGGGCCAGTTCGGCGAGCCGGCTGCTGTACGGGCGGGTGTTGGCGATGGTCGCGACGGAGACCAGGGCCTCCATGATCCGCTCGGTGAAGTACCAGGACGGCTCCTTGTCCGGCATCTCCACCTTGAACATGTCGGCGATGTCGTCCCACAGCCCCGCCCCCGGCCCGGCCGTGATCTGCCGGCGCTGGAGGTGCCTGAGCCAGATCTGGTCGGCCAGGGTGAGCAGCCTGTCCCGCAACGCGCTGTCGCGGGTGACCGAGGCCGTGCGAGCGACCCGCTTGAGCAGCGCCGTCGAGAAGTCGGCCACCGGCCAGACCAGGGGGGGACCCAGGTCCTCCGCGCCGGGCAGCTCCATGCGGACGCCGGGCACGTGCAGCAGGGTGGCCTGCTCACGCAGGCGGGCGCGCCGGGTCACCCGGCCCCGGATCGCCAGTTCCTCGAGAACGGAGGCGATGCGCGCGACGTCGACGTCCCTCGCCCGCTCGGTGGCCAGTGCCTCGATGGTGATGGAGGCGGCGAGCAGGGTGTCGTAGTCCGTTTCGGGGCCCTCGTCGGCGACGAGCCGGCCCCGCCACGGAATCTCCTCGACCGCCCAGCGGGCCCGGCCGAAACGGGCGATGGTCGCCCAGTACAGCTGAGCCAGGTTCTGCCGCAGCGCCAGCGCGCCGACCAGGCCCTCCTGCTCCGGACTGATGAGGCCGAGCCGGCGAGTGCGCTCCGAGAAGAGGTCAGCAATGCCGTCGAGCGCGGAGAGGGTGAAGTAGAGCGACGGGCGGGCCTCGGCAAGGCCCTTCGCCTGGGCCACCTCGTAGTTCCCGCCCGGATCGACGGGCGGGGCGTCCCGGATGACGCCCCAGGACCAGCCGCACTCGAACAGCAGGGAGTCGTCCTCCACCACGTCGCTGCTGGAGAGGTCGACACCCAGTTTCAGTTCGCGCAGCGCGGTACGTGCCGGGACCAGGGCCTCCCGGAAGGAGTCGAGCACTCTCTCACGCGGCGAGTCGTCCGTGTTGACAAGATCACGCAGTGCCTGCCCATCCGGCGAGTCGGGGGTGAACGACCGCACGGTGAAGCACCGCAGAATACCCACCATCGATGCCGTAAGCCGGTGCGACGCAGCCGCCTCCAGCGCCCGCATCTCGTCGAGCAGCGCGCTGCGGCGCACCGTCGGCCGGAACTCCTTGACGAAGCCGAGAATCGCGAGTGAGAGCGTGATGGACATCGAGAAGGAGTCGACGACCTCCAGCGCCTCCTGGTCGGGGGTGATTGTGTCGCCCTCATGCAGTGTCTGGAAATAGGAACCGCCGGCGAAGACAGGCGCCCCGTTGCTGTCGGTGTACCGCTGCAGGTACTGCACGAGTGCCCGGCTCAGCACCTGCGGGATCTGCCGGGCGTCACCGAGGCCCTCCAGCGCCGTGCACACGTCCCTGGCCGTCTCGTCCGGCCTGACGAAACCCATCCCGGTCATCTGGTAGGCGGGGTACATCAGGCAGAGCATCTGCTCCGCGTCGCTGGTCGAGTTCGGCGCGGCACGACCGGCGAAACGCCACGTGCCGTCGCCGTAGGAATAATCTGCGGCGGCCTTCCACATCTCCAGCAGGAGCTGCCGCGGTCGGATGTCCATGGCGGGGCCCCTCAGTCCGGTATCCGTGCGCCCGGCACCGGCTCACGCCGGGTGCGACCGCAGACGAGAACCATGGCCTCGTATCCCTCGCGCAGCAGCTCCGCCACGACGATGCGGTTGACCTTCAGGTCCGTGGCCAGCCCGTCCAGGCTGTCCTGAATCTGCGTCATGTCCAGCGACACGGCCGGGAAGGCAACATCACGGACGCGGTAGCCCTCCGACTTCTCCATGTACGCCATGGCGAACGGCGCGCCCGGCACGAGCGCGTTCAGGAAGCACTCCGACGCCCGACGGAACTCGTCCTCCTTCTCCGAGATGGAGCAGGCGACGAAGAACATGGTCCCGATCTCCCAGCGGGCCCGGTCCAGCTCGAAGACGCTGCCCTGGCTGACGGTCGCCCGCTCCGCCAGCAGGCGCCGCGGGTCCTCGACCGCCCCGTAGGCGGGCTCCTGGCACAGGACGTCCCAGAACTCGTCCCAGGTCGCACCGTAGGCCTTGATCTCCTTCTCCAGCCAGGCCACATTGCTCGCACCGAACTCGACCAGCGTTATCTGGTCACACCACGGCAGCATGGACAGGGTTGGGTAGAGGTTGCTGCCGCTCCCCACATCCAGCCCGCTCAGCGGGCGCTCCGCCGCCGCGGCGGCGGCGAAGGTGGCGAAGTAGGCCCGGACACCCTCGAGAATCTGCCGGTCATCCGCGCGCAGCGCGGAATAGTTGAGCTCGTAATAGGCGTCGGGGTCGAATCTGTCCCATTCACCCGCGGAGTTCGCCCTCCGCGGCTTGCCGGGTCCCACGGGTTCCATTGGTTTTACGTGCACATCTGCTCCCACTGAATGCGCGCGTCACTGTCTCGGGCCGGGCCGCGGTCGGGCCGGGCGGCTGGGGGCGGCGGATCGCGGGGCCGGCCGCGCGCGGAGAATCCCTGCGTGCGCGCGGCCACCGGGCCCGGGCGCACGGAGGCGGCCGGGCGTGGGCGCGCTGCCAGGGCACGGCGCGGGCGCGCGGCGCCGCAGGTCGGATACGCGGCCTTCACCGCCGCGAGAGGGCGCGTCCTACGACGGCGACCGAGGCAGGAAGCGCCTGGAAGGACTGGCGAGGCCGGAAGAGCTGGAAGGGCCCGAAAGGCCGGAAGAGCTGGAAGAGCTGGAAGAGCTGGCGTGCGGTGTGGCGGCCGCACTGCCCGAGTTCCGCTCAGTAGGCGGCAGTTCCCGACGAGCCCGGGCCGGCGGGTTCGGTGTGGGGCCAGGCCAGGTCGAACAGCAGCCGCGGTTCGCCGGGGCCGTAGTAGTCGTCCTCGGCACCGATCCGGGTAAAGCCCAACGACTCGTAAAGAGCAATCGCGACCGTGTTGCGCGGCGCGACCGCCAGGCGCACCCGGCGCACCCCTCGGAGGCGCAGGCTGTCGAGGGTCTCCTCTGCCAGCAGGCGCCCCACCCCCTGGCGCCGGTGCGACGTGTCCACCCCGAGCGCCAGGAAGTGGGCGAGTTCGCGCTCGTCGTCCGAGCCACAGCGAACCGCGATCGAATAGCCGACGAGCTCGCCGGACTCCTCCGCGACCAGGATCTCCCGCTGATGGACATCGAAGTACTGGCGAAGGACGAACCTGGGGTAGGCCAGCGGACCGAAGATCCTCTTGTCGATGTCGCTGAGCACAGGGAGGTCCTCCGCGCCTACCGACCTCACCTTGACCGCGTTCACGGCTCGCCCCTCCCGGCCTTTCCTGCTGGCATGTCGACATACCGGTCCGCAGGAGACAGACATGCGATCCCGCCATCCCGGAGCGACCTGCACGCTGCCGGGGGCACCCGGCGCTCCCGCGACTTTCCGGCATTCGGTACGCCACACCGCCGGGCCGGGCCGCGCCTCGAAGAGTACCGCGCGGACCAGGGCACGACTCGGCCGGCACGTGGATGCCTGGCAAGGGGGCAACCGGGTACAGCGGCATGCCTCCAGGATGCCTCAGCAGAAACTCATAATCCGTAAAACGGATGACTCGTGGACGACACATTTTGACCCAAGACCTGGATGGAACATCTGCCGACAAGCAACAAATCGCACATCCAGACAAATGTCGGCGCGCCCTCGCGACGACGCACCGACCCGACAGTCCACACACAAGGTAGTAATCCGGCTTTGCCGCCGCAAGGTGCGAGCCACGAGCCCCTGCGCCTGGCGTCGAGCTCCGTGTCGGGTCCCGACACGGAGCTGGTGCTGCGCCCTGCCCACCACGGGCAGCAGGAGCTCCACCTCGCGGAACACGGGCCCCGGCACAGCAGAAGGCCGCCACCCCAGAGAAACCTGGGGCGGCGGCCTGTGTCCTGCTCCGGCCCTGCTCGGCCCGTCAGCTGGGCCCGTCAGCCGCGGCTCCCGGACACGGGACCGCCGGCTGCTTACCGGCGGGCGTACCGGCGGCTGCGGTGGTGGTTCCGGGAGACGCCACGGCCGCTGATCGCGCGCCACACGGCGAGCACGATGATCGCGCCGATGATCGAGCCGATGACCCCGGACGGCTGCAGAGCGCCCTCACCCAGGTCCTTGCCGAAGAGGACATAGCCGAGGAAGCCACCGACGAAAGAGCCGATGATTCCGACGCCAATCGTGCCGAGAATGCCGATCGGGTCCGGGCCCGGGAGAACCAGCCGTGCGACGGCGCCGGCAATCAGACCGAGCAGGACCATGACGACGATGAACGTGAGCATCTGTGGCTCTCCCTTACCGAGATGTTCGCTCACTTCGAGCGACTGATTGCTTTGTCCCCGGATCGTCCACCTATAAACACTTCATCCTGAAAGGCGCCTGTCAGCCCTTTTGTAACGACGCGTGGCGTGCCGCTCCGCGCTACTGCGCGCTACTGCGCGTTGCGCGCGGCCTTCCGCCGCCGGGTGACCCGCCGGAGGAAGAGGAGTGCCGCGGCACCGAACACGGCGCCACCGGTCGCGCCCGGATGCCGCCGGGCCTGCTGGCCCGCCGACCGGGCAGCCTTGCCGCCGGAGGCCGCTGTCCGCTCGGCGGCGGCCGCCACCTGCGGGTGCTGGTCGAGCTGCTCGCGGACAGTGCCGACCGCACGGTCCTTCGCCTCGACGGTGCGCCCGGCCGCGGACGCGAGGGCCGGGGTCTGGATCACCTTGTCCCGGACCACCTCGGCGGCCTTCCCGGCGGCGTCGCGCGTCTTCTCCGTGGCAGCCGCCACGTGCGGGGCGAGCCCGGAGGTCACCTCGTTGAAACGGGCGCGGAGATCGGCGTTGGCAGCGCCGTCGCCGGAGGCGGTGTCGTCCGAGCCGGCGGTGCCACCGGAAGCCGCGCCGGCGACCGGGGCGACCCGGTCGGCTGCCCCGGCTGCCCCGGCGGAGCCACCGGATGCGGCGTCCGCCGCGGCCGCGGTGGGAACGGGGCGGGCAGCGGGGTCCACCACCGGCGGGACGTGGCGCGCGGGGCCCGGGGCCGCTCCGGCAGCGGCCGGGCCCCCGAGATCGGGCACTGGGGCGGAGGCGGGGGGCGATGCGGTCGGCTCGGTGTGGCGGGTACTCATGCCCTCGGTCATCTCGTTGTCCTCCTCGGCGGGTCTGCGAGTCTCGCGTGCGGTGAACCGATGACGAATCCGGGGTTGCTCACACGCGTCCGTTGGCCGAATACCCACCCATGCCATGGATAACCGACCTGTCCGCGTATCAGGGCGTGGCCTGCCACATAGGCCGCCGGGTGCACGGATGTGCGCATCGGCTCGACGGCCGACATCTGCCGCGTACGTCTCATGTCCCGCCGGGCCGGGGAGCGGGCGTATCGGGTCGGCTAGCGTGCTGTCCACGGCTCCGCCGCGCGTGTCGCGTCCAGGAGGTGGCTGATGTCAGGTACCGCGGATGTGTGGACGGACGGCTACCAGCTCGACGGCCTGCCCGGCCTGCGGGAGCTCGCCGGCAGGCTGGCCTCGGGGGAGGTCGGGTCACGCGAGCTCGTCGCGGCCAGCCTGGACCGCGCGCAGGCGTCCGCCACGACACTCAACGCCTTCCGGTTCCTGCGTACCGATCAGGCTCTCGCCGAGGCCGACGAGGCCGACCGCCGGCTGGCAGCCGGGGAGCGGCTGCCGCTGCTGGGAGTCCCGGTGGCGATCAAGGATGACACGGACATCGCCGGCCTGCCGACCGCGTTCGGTGCCGCCGGCGACTTCCCGCCCGCCACCGAGGACTGCGAGATGGTCCGCCGGCTGCGGGCCGCGGGCGCCGTCATCGTGGGGAAGACGAACACTCCCGAGTTCGGGCAGTGGCCCTTCACCGAGGGTCCGGCGTTCGGCGCCACCCGCAACCCGTGGAACCTCGACTACTCCCCGGGCGGCTCGTCCGGCGGCGCGGCGGCGGCGGTCGCCGCCGGGCTGGTGCCCGCCGCGATCGGCTCGGACGGTGCCGGATCGGTCCGCATTCCCGCCGCCTGGACCCATCTTGTCGGTATCAAGCCCCAGCGCGGGCGGATCTCGAGCGCGCCGGTGCCCGAGCAGTTCAACGGGCTCACGACGTTCGGGCCGCTCACCCGCACCGTCGCTGACGGCGCGCTGTTGCTGGATCTGCTGAGCGGCAGCCTCCCGGTGGACCGGGACCGCCCGTCGCCGCCGGTGGAGCCGTTCGCCCGGGCGGCGGAGCGGCCGCCGCCACGGCTGCGGATCGGCCTGTCGCTGCGGATCCCCTACAGCGGGATGCCCGCCGCCCTCGATCCGGCCGTCCGCGCCGCGGTGGAGCGTCTCGCCGAGGTACTGGCGCGGCTGGGCCATGAGGTGGTGCCCGCCGACCCGTTCTACGGCCTGCTCGGGCTGCTGTTCCTCCCCCGGTCGATGGACGGCATCCGGGACTGGTCCCGCCGGGTGCCCGATCCCGGTCTCCTCGACCCGCGGACGTTGGCGAACGCCCGCACCGGCCGGGCGCTACGACCGCTGCTCCGCCCGAGCCGGGCGGCGGAGGCGGTGGCACGGGCCGGCATCGGACGCCTGTTCCGGACGGTGGACGTCCTGCTCGCGCCGTCGACGGCCGTGCCGCCGCCGCGGGTCGGGGAGCTGAACCGGCCGACGAACTGGGAGACCGACCAGGCGATCGTCGCCGCCTGCCCGTACACCTGGCCGTGGAACGTGCTCGGCTGGCCGTCGGTGAACGTCCCCGCGGGGCTCACGCCGGCGGGACTGCCGGTGGGTGCGCAGCTGATGGGCCCGGCCGGCTACGAAGGGACACTGATCTCCCTCGCCGCGGAGCTGGAGGACGTCGAGAAGTGGTACACCCGTTACCCGGGACGTCTGGAGGCGTCCGCCGCGCGGCCGATGTGACAGTCCCCCGCTGACAAAAGCGTTTCTCTCGGGACAATGGCACATGCTCACCACCGTGGTTGACCGGGTTCGAGGCTACTGGGAGCCGTTGGCCGCCGGCCTGCTGGTCCTCGCCGCCGCGATCGTGGTGGGTGTGTCCACCACGCTGTCCACGACCGGCTACTTCGGCCTCGGGGCGCTGGTGGCGGCGGTCGCCTGCCCGGCGGGGGTGGCCCTGGGCGTGGGGCTGTTCAGCGAGGTCGTGGCGGTTACCTCGGGCCTGTGGGACCACCGGTTCGGCAACGGCCAGCACATCGCCGCATGCGTGCTTGTCGCGGCGCAGGCGGCGGTGGCGGTGTACATCGCCGTCCACCGGACGAGGCGGACCTCGGAGCTGCGGCAGGTCCGCGCCGTGGCCGAGGTCGCCCAGCGGGCCCTGCTCCCGGAGATCCCCGGCCAGCTGCACGGCGCGGGATTCGCCGCGCGCTACCTCTCCGCCGCCCGGGAGGCCTCGGTCGGCGGCGATCTCTACGAGGTCGTCGCGACCCAGCACTCGATCCGGGTCATCATCGGTGACGTCCGTGGCAAGGGGCTGCCCGCCGTACGGCTGGCGACAGTGGTGCTCGGCGCCTTCCGTGAGGCAGCGTGCACCTGGCTCGATCAGGAGCAGGTCGCGGCGGCATGCGCGCGTTCGGTCAGCCGCGAGGCGGACCCCGAGGACTTCGTGACCGCCCTGCTGCTCGACATCCACCCGGACGGCCGGCTCAGCCTCTGTTCCGCCGGCCATCACCCTCCGCTGCTCCTCGGGGCCGCGAGCACAGCCGCGCTGACCTGCCCGTTCTCCCCACCGCTGGGCCTCGGCGACCGCTTCGCCACGACCACCGCGGGCTGGGACGTCGGTGACCGCCTGCTGCTGTTCACCGACGGGCTGATCGAGGCCCGCGACGGTGACCGGGCCTTCTTCCAGCTCGAACGGCACGTGGACCTGCTGCGGGGGGTGTCCCCCGACATCGCGCTCGACCAGCTGACCAGCGCGCTTGCCGGGCACGTCGGCGGCAACCTGCATGACGATCTCGCGCTGCTCCTCGTCGAGCGCCTGGCAACGGGATCGTCCACCGAGGCGTCGTCCGCCAGCACCTCGGGACTGGTGTCCGGGCAGCCGGGACGGCCGCTGACCGACGCTCTCTGACCGACGCTCTCCGACCGGCGGCCGCTGACCGGCGCCTTCTGACCGGGCGCCGCCGACGGCCCCGCTGAGCTGCCGCGGGCGACGGCGTGCCACCCGGCGACACTCTCCACACCCGGTACGTCACCTGGCGTGATCGCTTGCTGAGTCGCAGACTCAGGGCGACACCGGAGGCAGCCGGGAGGAGGAACCACCCATGGCCCTGCATGGCCGGGTTCGCGGCGAACGTGGCGACCAGAACGTCGCGGTGCGCCCACACCTGTCGGTCCTGGACGAGGACACCTCGGTGCCCCGGTACCGGATACCGCGTTCGTCGATGTCACCGGAGGCTGCCTACCAGATCGTGCACGACGAGCTGATGCTGGACGGGAACGCCCGGCTGAACCTGGCGACGTTCGTGACCACCTGGATGGACGAGCACGCGGACAGGCTGATGGCCGAGTGCGCCGCGAAGAACATGATCGACAAGGACGAGTACCCGCAGACCGCCGAGCTGGAGTCCCGGTGCGTGAACATGCTCGCGGACCTGTGGAACGCCCCGGACGTCGCGCACACGATCGGGTGCTCCACGACCGGCTCGTCCGAGGCCTGCATGCTGGCCGGCCTCGCCCTCCTGCGCCGATGGCGGGACCGTGGCGCCCGGCCACCGCACACCGAGCCGCAGCCGAACCTCGTCATGGGGGCGAACGTCCAGGTCTGCTGGGAGAAGTTCGCCCGCTACTGGGACGTCGAGCCGCGGCTGGTCCCGCTCGCCCCCGGGCGGACCCACCTGACCCCGGAGGAGGCGGCCGCTCACTGCGACGAGAACACGATCGGCGTCGTCGCCGTTCTGGGATCGACCTTCGACGGGACCTACGAACCGGTCGAGCAGATCGCCTCCGCGCTCGACCAGCTGGCCGCGACGGGCGGGCCCGACGTCCCCGTGCACGTCGACGCCGCCTCCGGAGGCTTCATCGCCCCGTTCTGCGACCCGGCCCTGCGCTGGGACTTCCGACTCGACCGCGTTGTCTCCATCAACGCCTCCGGGCACAAGTACGGGCTGGTGTACCCGAGCGTCGGCTGGGTGGTGTGGCGGGACACCGGGCACCTCCCGGCCGATCTGGTGTTCGACGTCGACTATCTCGGCGGCACGATGCCGACCTTCGCCCTCAACTTCTCCCGGCCCGGAGCACAGGTCGTCGCCCAGTACTACTCGCTGCTGCGGCTCGGTCGCGCGGGCTACCAGCTCGCCGCCCGCACGTGCCGTGACAATGCGCGATGGCTGGCCGACGAGATCTCGAAACTCGGGCCCTTCGAACTGATCTCGGACGGCTCCGGGATCCCGGCGTTCGCGTTCACGGTGAGGGACGGGACGGACTTCAGCGTCTTCGACGTCTCGGAGGCGCTGCGCACCCGCGGCTGGCTGGTTCCGGCCTATCACTTCCCACCCGCTCTGACGGATCTCGCCGTGCTGCGGATCGTTGTACGGGCGGAATTCAGCCGCGATCTCGCACATCTGCTCCTGGACGATCTGCGGCGGGTCGTCTGCCGACTGACCGACCGGCAGGCCGGGAGGTGGCCGGGCGACGGGAGCCGCGCGTCGTTCCACCACTGAGCAACTCCAGCAGAACGATTGTCGACCACCGCCGACCGAGAGGGGGGCACCATGCCCAGCCGTCCACGCCGGCCGCCACCGGCCCATCGGCGTCCCGCGGCGCGGCCGGCCAGGGCGGCGGGGAACACGGCACCGGCGCGGCCACCGGCCCGGCCGGGCCCACGCCGGAGGGGCACGACGAGGCCGCTCCGGATGTCTCTTACCGACGCCGCTGTCGCTATCAGGACGCCTGCGACATGTTCCGGCCTTCAGGAAATTCTTCGTAGAATGAGAGCCAATAGACAGGGAAAACTCGGGCCGTTCGACGGGCACCGGCAGCGACATGCGGCTCGTCCGGAGCATTCCGTCGATCACGGCAGCCGGCCGGCGCCGGCCGGAGCGAAGGCCCCGCGGCGCCCGGGCCACCCAGCACCTACGGGTGGCCCGGGCGGCGTAGCTCCGGTCACACAGGCGCTGCGGCAGCGAAGAGATCGTGGTGTTACCCGAACGCACCAATGGGCAAGCTGTATTGTCCCAAACACTTAGCGTGACGCGGCGAACCTCACCATGACGACCGCCGCGAAACTAGGCATTGTTGGAGTTAAGCGAAATCGAGAAAGGTGATGCAGTGCATTCTGTGACCTCTCCCACGGGCCCCCTCCAGGCGAAGAGCAGGTTAACCGGGGACGTCCCGCGCCAGCCTCAACGCAGGTACCGGGACAAGCTGACCCGCGCCGACCGCAACGTCCTCGCCGTCCGCGACGCCCTCGCCCGGGCCGACCGGCCGGTGCGCGCACGAGTCCTCGCGCTGGACCTGGGTCTGCCCCCCGCCGAAGTCACCGCTGGTCTGCGCCGGCTCCAGGACCTCGGCGCCGCCTCCTCGCACGCCCGCCGTTGGGTTGCCGTCGACACATCGTCCGCACCCACCCCCTGACGGCGACGGGCCCACGGCCAGTGGGCCGCGGCACTCCGCATCCGCGGTAGCCGTAGTCGCAGTACCTACGCAGTACGCAGTCCGCAGTGCGGCAGCGCCGCCCACCCGGGCTGGCGCGGCAACCGTGCCGTGAAACCGTGCTGTGACGTCGTCGCGACCGGTCACGCGACACGTCTGCACCCCGCGCCTCGACATGCGGCGCGTCACCACCCTGGGACCAGCGCCTGCCCGGGGGCCCTACAGCGGCCCCGAGGCAGGCGGGTCCCAGCCGTGCGCCGGCCGCCGGTCAGGACGCCGGCGCCACCGAGATCGACTTCACGTCGAGGTAGCTCTCGATGCCCTCGCGGCCCAGCTCACGCCCGATGCCACTGGCCTTCACCCCACCGAACGGCGCGTTCGGGTCCATGCTGTACGCCTGGTTGACGCCGAAGGTCCCGCTGCGGACCCGGCGGGCGACGGCGAGGCCCCGCTCGACGTCCGACGTCCACACCGACCCGGACAGGCCGTACTCGGTGTCATCGGCGACCCGGATGGCCTCGGCGTCGTCGCTGTACGGCAGTACCGTCAGCACCGGCCCGAAGATCTCCTCCTGGGCGATGCGCATGCCGCTGTCGACGTCCGCGAAGACCGTCGGACGCACGTACCAGCCGCTGTCCACTCCGGCCGGCAGGTCGCTACCGCCGGTGACCAGCCGCGCACCCTCCTTCTGGCCCACCTCGATGTAGCTCCGCACCCGCTCCTGCTGCCGGCGGGCGACCAGCGGGCCGACCTTCGTCGCCGGGTCGGTCGGGTCGCCGACCGGAAGCGACTCGACCATCGCCACCAGCGCGTCCAGGTACTCGTCGTAGCGCGAGCGGGGAACGAGGATGCGGGTCTGGGCCACACAGGCCTGCCCGCTGTTCATCAGTCCGGCGATCTCCACACCGGCGGCGACCGCGGCCGGGTCGGCGTCGTCGAGCACCACGGCGGCGGACTTGCCGCCGAGCTCCAGGCTGACGCGCTTGAGGTTCGATCCGCAGGAGGCCGCGACCAGCCGCCCGGCCGCGGTGGACCCGGTGAACGAGACCTTGTCAACGCCCGGGTGCGCGACGAGGTACTCGCCGAGATCCCGGTCGCCGGGCAGCACGCTCACGACGCCCGGCGGCAGCCCGGCCTCACCGAGGAGATCCGCCAGCGCGTAGGCGTCGAGCGGCGTCTCCGGCGACGGCTTGAGGATCACCGAGCAGCCGGCGAGCAGTGCCGGTACCAGCTTCCCGACGGTCAGGAACAGCGGCATGTTCCACGGGACGATGGCGGCGACGACCCCGATGGGCTCCTTGCGCAGGAGGATGTCCTGGCCGTAGAAGCCCTTCCGCGGCTCCTCCCAGGGGAGGTTGACGGCGATGTCGGCGAAGGCGCCCATCATCAACATCGGCAGCGTGACGTGTGACAGCTTCGCGAACGAGATCGGCGCGCCCATCTCGGCGGTGATCAGTTCGGCGAGCTCCTTGCGGCGCGGCTTGACCAGCGCGGCCAGGCGACGGATGACCTCGGCGCGCTCGGCCGGGTCGAGGCGCGGCCAGGGTCCCTCGTCGAAGGCCTGGCGCGCCGCCGCCACGGCCCGGTCGACGTCCTCCCTGCCGGCCGCGGCGATGCGGGCGATGACCTGTTCGCTGTGCGGAGAGACGACCTCGATCGTGGCCGTGCCGCTCGGCGCGACCCATTCGCCCCCGATGAACAGATGTTCTTGCTGCTGCATGAGTCCCTCCGGACACGGCCCGCGGTAGTGATCAGTCAAATATGTGCAACACACTCAGACAGGGAGACGATCCCGCGCGCGGCTGCCACCCGCCACCGGCCCGCTACGACCACCGGCCTGCCGGCCGGCCAGCCAGCCGCGCCGCCCGCGCCGCCCGCACCGGCAGCGCCGTTCGCGCCGCCCGCGACCAGGCCGGGTTCCTCCGCCGCCGACAGGCAGGCTCACGTGCCGGAGCCGCCCCAGACCACCGCCGGCGCGGCGGCGGCGGCCCGTGCCCCGGCGCCGCCGACAGTTGCGGTTGTCATGCGACAACACTAACGTTGGCATCTAAATCGAACAACCGAATCCACAGCCCGCTACCGTGCCGAGGGAAAGTGATCCACTGGGAGCATATTCGGCCGTGCGCTCGCCGGCGGGCGTCATCATCCTGACCTCCGCCGGCTGCCCGGCCCGGCACCGGACCCAAGATCGCACGGAGAAATCGTCCTCAGGACTGGCCGGCCCGGCCAAATCCTGCCCGGGCCGGTGCGCACCCGTCGCGGATTCCCCGCCGGGCGTGCACCGTTCGGCCACCTCCCGGCGGGAAGGCCCGCGCCTGAGGGAGCCAGGGCGGGATCGTATTCCTCGGACCGCCGGGCCCGCGCCTGTGGTCGTCCCCGGGAACCTTCGTCGACATTCGCGGCGCGGCGCGGCGCCGCGCGGCTGAACACACCCCGGGGAACCGCTCTCCCCGGGATCAGCCGGCCTCGTTCCGGCGAGATCACGCGGGCGACGGGAAGACATTGACGCGGCTCATGGCGCGTTCTCGGAAGACTCGGTCCCAGACCGGGGAAGTATCAGGCTCCGGCCACCTGCCCGGCCGGCGCAGGACTCAGGGAGGCAGTTGTGTCAGCGCAGAGTGTGGACGTTCCCGGCCTGGCGGAGGCCGCATCTGACAATTCACCGCCCATCCGTTCCACGGCTGGAGCGAAATCTGCCGGGCCGCGCGCGCGCCGGTCCGAGCTGGCAACTCCGGCCAGCAGCGAGCGCATGTGCGAGAAAGCCGCCTCGTCGGGCGCCGACCTGGTTTTCCTCGACCTGGAGGACGCCTGCGCGCCCGCCGCCAAGGAGGCCGCGCGCGGCATCGCCGTCCGCGCTCTGACCGGTCACGACTGGGGGCGGACGGTCCGCGCCGTCCGCGTCAACGGGCTGGACACGCCCTGGTGCCACGACGACATCATCGAGATCGTGACGGGTGCCCGCGAGGCCGTCGACGTGCTGATCGTGCCCAAGGCGCGGTCGGCCCGTGACGTCTGGTGGGTGGACGTGCTGCTCACGCAGCTGGAGCACAAGCTCGGGCTGACCCGGAGAATCGCGCTGGAGGTCCTCATCGAGGAGGCGGAGGGCCTGTCCAACGCCGCCGAGATCGCCCGGGCGAGCAACCGCCTCGAGGCGATCATCTTCGGCGCCGGCGACCTCTCCGCATCGCTGAAGGCCCGGGTGGACGGCAACTTCGATCCGGTCAGCGAGTACCCCGGCGACTTCTGGCACTTCGCCCGCGTGCAGGTGCTGGCTGCGGCGCGCGGCGCGGGCATCGACGCGATCGACGCGCCGTACCCGGCGTACCAGGACGTCGACGGCTACCGCCGCTCGGCCACCCACGCGAGCCTGCTCGGGTTCGACGGCAAGTGGGCCATCCATCCGGGCCAGGTGCCCATCGCCAACGAGGTGTTCGCGCCGACGGAGCAGGAGGTCGCCGAGGCCCACGAGGCGGTGGCGATCTACCGGGCCTCCGAGGCCGAGGGCGTGGGGGCGATCGGCCGGGACGGCCGCCTGGTCGACGCGGCACACATGCGGCTGGCCGCGAACGTTCTGTACAAGGCGTCACTGGCCGGCGCCTGAGCCGGCGGCAGGCGCCCACGAGTCGGGTCCGGTCGGCCGGTCGGCCGGTCGGCCGACCGGCCGGACCCGCGCGTGCGCACGCGGGCGCACGCGGATTGCCGTGGACCCACCTGGCGGTGCCGCGGCACCGCCGCACCGCCGGAAAAGCGCAGGAGAATATCCGCGCGCGGCCCCGACGGCCTTTCGCACGGTTTTCGTTCTTCGTCATCCGGCCCGCGCTGACCGTGAACCGGCCCCGCCGCCGGACGCTTTTACCCCGGACGACCGATGTGTAGTATGACCTGCATGGTCGAGCAGATTCCGGATTCATTTCCCGCGCGACGCCTGGACGGGAAGGTCGCGGTGGTAACCGGCGCCGGCTCCGGCATAGGCCGAGCCACCGCCCTTTTGTTCGGTCGGGAGGGCGCCCGGGTCGTGTGCGCCGACATCAGCGGCCGCGAGAAGGAGACGGCGGCCGCGATTGGTGACGGCGCGGTCGCGGTGCATGCCGACGTGTCACTCGCCGCGGACGCGAAGAATATGATCGAAACCGCCGAGCGCGAGTTCGGGCGGCTCGACGTGCTCTTCAACAACGCTGGCTTCGGCGGGCCGCCCAACCCCCTGGCAGACATCGAGGAGGAGACCTTCGACCTGGTGGTCGCCGTCAACCTCAAGGGTGTCTTCCTCGGGATGAAGTACGGAATAGCGGCGATGCTGCGGCACGGCGGCGGTTCGGTCATCAACACCGCGTCGGCTGCGGGGCTGGTCGGCTGGAAGGGTAAGGCCGGGTATTCTGCCGCGAAGGGCGGAGTCATTCAGCTCACCAAGTCGGCCGCTCTGGACTATGCCGAGAGCGGTATACGGGTCAATGCGATCTGCCCGGGCATGACCTGGACTGGCCTGGCGAACGCGGACGACGACTCCGAGCCGCCGTCCGGCAAGAACCTGCCCCAGCCGATGCGTCGCTGGGGCCGGCCGCAGGAGCTGGCGGCGGCGGCGCTGTTCCTCGCCAGCGACGAGGCCTCGTTCATCACGGGGGCGGCCATCCCGGTCGACGGCGGTTACGTCGCCCGCTGAGCTCCGGCCGGCCGGGCTGCCGGCAGGCGGCCCGGAGACCGGGCCGCCTGCCGGCACTCACCGCCCCGCCAGGCGTTCGACGACGGGGGCGAAACTGTCGATCTCCGACTGCTGGACGCTGACATAGTTCACCCCGAACTGTGTGCGCCGTTCCTGGAGCCGGTCGACGATCTCCTCCACGGACCCGACCAGCACGTTCGGATGCCGCATCAGGCCCGCGGCCTCTACCTGCATGGTGGCCGCGACACGGCCGACCGCCGTCTCGATCTCCTCGGCGTCCTTGGTGATCTTGGTGAAGAACGGCGAGCTCTCGATGTCGAGGTGGGCGAAGCGCTCACCCGCGGCCTCCCGGACGTACCCGGTCCGGCGCTCCGCCTCCTGGGCGGGAGTAAGGCCGTCCTCGTTCACGGGGACGAAGGGGACGTTCGAGATGCTCACGATGTCAGCCTCGCGCCCGGCCAGGGACAGCACCCGCCGCTTGCCACCCCCGATCATGATCGGGGGGTGCGGCTTCTGCACGGGCAGCGGCAGCCCCGCGTAGCCGGTGACGTTGACGAACTCGCCCTGCTGGTCGATGTCCTCCCCGGACCAGTGGGCCTTGAACAGCGCGATCGCCTCGGTGAGCTTGCGGATCCGCTGCCCGGGCGACTCGAAGGGCACCCCCATCGCCCGGTACTCGGGCGCGCTCCAGCCGGCGCCGATACCGAACTCCAGCCGCCCGTCGGACAGCAGGTCGATCGTCGCCGCCTCCTTCGCCAGGACGGCGGGGGCGTGGTAGTCGACACAGAAGACACGGCAGCCGACGCGCAGCGTCGTGGTGTGGGCAGCCGCGGTGGCCATGGCCGCGATCGGTGCCAGGTACTGCGGTGGCCAGCGGGCCTCCTGCTGCGCGGGGCCACGCCCCAGGTAGTGGTCGGCGAGGAAAAGGGTGGAGAAGCCCAGGTCCTCGACGCGACGGGAGAGGTCGCGCCACTCGGCCGCCGACCTCGCCTTCGTCGCCTGGACAGCGAAGCGGAAGGGTCGCTCGATCGTCACCGGCGGAGAATAACATGCGCGTCCGACTATAGGACGACCTGCTATATGTGGTAGCGTCATTTCCGGTGAGGAAGATCGTGGTTCTCATCCGCCCCGCCGAAGGGACAGGCTCATGATCGAGCAGACACGGTTCAGCGTGCCCCAAGACCAGCACGCCGACCACCGGTTCGAGTTAGATGCCGGCGGCACCCCGCCGGCGCCGTGCCCCAGCGGCGGCGCCAGGGGCCCGGTGTCGGCGCCCTGGTCGGCCTGAGAATCGGCTCACTGTCGAACCACGGACCAACCGGGAGCTGACAGCATGCACGCACTCCAGGGCGTCAGAGTCCTTGACCTGGGCACCTACCTGGCCGGGCCGTTCTGCGCCACGGTCCTGGGCGAGTTCGGGGCCGACATCATCAAGGTCGAGCGCCCCGACACCGGCGACAACCTGCGCCGCTTCGGCACCGAGACGGACTGTGGGGACACCCTGGTCTGGCTCAGCGAGAGCCGTAACAAGCGGTCGGTGACGCTGAACCTCGCCGACCCGCGCGGCCTGGAGCTCCTGCGGGAGCTCATCACGACGGCCGACGTCGTCATCGAGAACTTCCGCCCGGGTGTCCTGGAGCGCTGGGGGCTGGGCCCCGAGGCGATCCAGGAGCTGAACCCGCGCGCGATCCTGCTGCGGGTCTCGGCGTACGGGCAGTCGGGGCCGAACCGCGACCTCCCCGGCTTCGCGCGGATCGCGCACGCCTTCTCCGGCCTGGCCTACCTGGCCGGCGAGCCCGGTGGCACCCCGGTCACCCCCGGCTCCACCTCGCTGGCGGACTACATGACCGGCCTCTACGGGGTCATCGGTGTGCTGATGGCGCTGCGAGCCAGAGAGAGCACCGGCCGCGGCCAGGTGGTCGACCTCGCGCTGTACGAGACGATCTTCCGTGCGCTGGACGAGATCGCGCCCGCCTACCAGCAGTTCGGCTTCGTCCGGGAGCGGATGGGCGCCGACACCGTCAACGTGCTCCCGCACAGCCACTACCGCGCGAAGGACGACCGCTGGGTCGCGATCGCCTGCTCCAACGACGACATGTTCGCCCGGCTGACCCGCGCCATGGAGCGCCCGGAGCTGGCGGACGCCGACCAGCTCGGCCCGAAGGCGAACCGGCTCGCGGCCCGCGACCTCGTCAACGCGCTGGTCGGCGAATGGGTCGGCTCGCTGCCCTGCGAGGAGGTGCTCGCCCGCTGCCGGGCGGCCCAGGTTCCGGCGGGGCAGCTCTACTCCATCGCCGACATCTTCGACGATCCGCAGTACCGGCACCGGGAGACGATCACCGTCGAGGACTCCCGGATCGGTCCGCTGGCCGTCCCCAACGTGATCCCCGCGCTCTCCGACACTCCGGGGGAGATCCGCTGGCTCGGGCCCGAGCTCGGCGCGCACACCGACGACGTGCTTGGCGACCTGCTCAAGCGGGCACCGGAGGAGATCGCGCGGCTGCGTGCCGACGGGGTGATCTGACAGGCGTCCGGACCGCCCGGGCGGGGTGGATCCCGCCGGCGGTGTGAACGAACCACATTCTGTGAAAGGGGTTGGGGCCGATGGCCATCCAGGAACGACTTTCGACCGGCAGAGGCAAGTACACGCCGGATTATCCGAACCTCGGTACCGGTCCGGTCAGCTACGAGGACTCGATCTCCGAAGAGTTCTTCCAGGCCGAACGCGAGGCGATCTTCAAGCGGACCTGGCTGAAGGTCGGCCGCATGGAGCAGCTGCCTCGCAACGGCACCTTCTTCACCCGCGAGTTCGTGGGCCTCGGATCCATCGTGATCACCCGGCACACCGACGGCGAGGTGTACGCGCTGCACAACGTCTGCGCGCACCGCGGCAACAAGGTCGTCTGGCAGGAGCACCCCACCCACGAGACCGCCGGCACCTCCCGGCAGTTCGCCTGCAAGTACCACGGCTGGCGTTACGGGCTCGACGGCAAGTGCACCTACGTGACCAAGCGCAACGAGTTCTTCGAGTCGCTCCCGGACGACGAGCTCGCCATGCCGCAGCTGCGCTGCGAGGTCTTCGCCGGCTTCATCTTCGTGAACTTCTCCCAGGACGCCCCGCCGCTGCGCCAGTTCCTCGGTGAGAAGCTGGCCACCGAGCTGGAGAGCTGGCCGTACGAGAAGTTCACCAACCACTGGTCCTTCCGGACGAAGGTCAAGGGCAACTGGAAGATCGGTATCGACGCGCTGCTGGAGTGGTACCACCCGGCCTACGTCCACGGCCGGTTCCTCAACACCAACGTCGCCGAGGCGGAGAAGCTCGTCCCGCCGATGGACTCGTACCACTACGACCTGTTCACCCCGCACATGCTCACCTCGGTGCCCGGCCCGCCCCTGCTGAAGAAGAAGACGGGCTCGGTCGGCCCCGCGAAGCGGGACATGAACTGGGTCTACCGGCTGTTCCGCGCCGGCCTGTTCGGCCCGGACGACATCCGTGAGGACGTCGGCCACCTGACGCCGGACCGCAACCCGGGCCAGGTCCAGTCCTGGAGCAACGACCAGTACTGGCTGTTCCCGAACCTGTCGATCCAGCTGTGGGGCCGCGGGTACTACATCACGTACCAGTACATCCCGGAGACGGTGGGCACCCACGCCTACGAGGTCGACATCTACTTCCCGGAGCCGAAGAACGCTTCCGAGCGCCTCGCGCAGGAGCTCGTCGTCGACAGCACCATCGAGTTCGCGATGCAGGACACGAACACGGTGGAGGCCACCTGGTCTCAGCTCAACAACCGCGCACTGCAGACCTTCCACCTGTCCGACATGGAACTGATGATCCGCCAGTTCCACAAGGTCGTCCAGGACGCCGTCGCGGCGCACCAGTCCGGCAGCGAGAAGTAGAGGAAGCCGAGCTCATGACCACCACCGTGGAGACATCCCTGCCGGAGCAGTTCAGCTCCCTCGAGGTCTGGGTCGCCGACTGGGCACTGGCGACCCGGGTCGAGCGCTACGAGAAGCGGCTGTCGAAGACCATCGACGAGCTGCAGGAGTTCTACGACGCGATCGCGCCGCTCGCCGAGGACGCGATGGCCTACCTCGACACCCAGGACGTGAACGACCTGTCCGAACAGGACACCCGGTTGTTGCACCTGCTCTACTCGATGATCATGGTGTCGTACCCGGTGAACATCTTCAAGCAGCCGCGGATCCCGGACTCGGGCGCCGCGTTCTTCGACACCGCCGTCGAACCGGCCCTCTGAAGAAGGCGAACTGCCATGGGCGCCACCACAAAGAAGATCACTCCGAACACCGGCACGGAGTTCAGCGGGCTGACCGGCAGCCAGCTCGTCGACAAGGGCGTCGCTGACGACACCCTCGCGGCGCTGGAGGAGACCGGCGTCGTCGTCTTCCGGGAGGCCGGCATCGACGACGAGAGCCTGGTGGCCTTCGCCAAGCTGCTCGGCAACGCCCTGCCGCTCCCGATGGGCAGCCACAAGTACAAGGAGATCCAGCGGATCACTCGTGACGCGTCGCAGAGCAAGCTGGCGGCGTATCGCGAGGCCACGTTCTACTGGCACATCGACGGGACCACCGGCCCGGTGCCGGACAAGGCCACCCTGCTCACCGCGCGCCAGGTGTCGGACGACGGCGAGGGCGACACCGAGTTCGCCAACACCTACGCCGCCTACGAGGCGCTGCCCGCCGAGGAGAAGGCGCAGCTGGAAGGCGTGCGTGCCCTGCACAGCTTCACCGCCTCCCAGCTGGTGGCCAACCCCGATCCCACGCCGGAGGAACGGGCGGCCTGGGATCGCAACCCGACCCGCGAGCAGCCGGTCGTGTGGACCCGTGGCAACGGCCGCAGGTCGCTGCTCGTGGGGTCGACGGCGGGCGAGGTCGTCGGTCTGCCCGCCGACGAGGGCCGGGCACTGCTCGACCGGCTCCTGGCCTGGGCGACCCAGCCGCAGTTCGTCCTTCGGCACCGCTGGCGCCAGGGCGACCTGGTGATCTGGGACAACACCGGCATGTTGCACCGAGCCCTCCCTTACGGACCGACGTCCACCAGGTTGATGCACCGCGCATCGCTGGCGGGCGAGGAGGCAGTCGCGTAACTCTGTTCGCCTGATGTGAGAGCGTGTGAACCGTCTGACGGTTCGCGCGCTCTCACATCGCCGACCGATCACCAGCGACGCAGCTACCACAGGGAGGTTCGGGACAGTGACCGAACGGCGCACGGCAGTCGTCACCGGAGGTGGATCGGGCATCGGGCGCGCGATCAGTCTCCGTCTCGCCGAGGACGGGTTCGCCACCGCCGTCCTCGACCTGAACGAGGAGGCGGCGAAGAACGTCGCCGAGGAGGCCCGGCAGAAGGGGCACGAGGCCACCGCCTTCAAGGTCGACGTCTCCGACCGCGCCTCGGTGAACGCCGCGCTCGACCAGGTACGGAGCACCTACGGCCCCGTCCTGGTGCTCGTGAACAACGCCGGGATCACCGGCTTCAAGGAGTTCATGAAGATCACCGACGCGGTCTGGGACCGGATCGTCGCGGTGAACCTCAACGGGCCGTTCTACTGCACCCAGGCCGCGGTGCCGGACATGATCGAGGCAGGCTGGGGCCGGATCGTCAACATCTCGTCGTCCAGCGCCCAGTCCGGGCAGCAGTACATGGTCCACTACGTGTCGACCAAGGCGGGTCTGGTCGGCTTCACCAAGTCGCTCGCGCTGGAGCTCGGGCCCAAGGGGATCACGGTCAACACGATCCCGCCGGGCTTCGTCGACACCCCCATGCTGCGGGCGTCCGAGGAGCGCGGCCTGCTCGGCGGCACCGTCGAGCACCACGCCGACCTCACCCCCGTGCGGCGCCCCGGCCGGCCCGAGGACATCGCCAACGCCGCGTCCTTCCTCATCTCCGAGGAGGCCGGGTACATCACCGGCCAGGTGATCGGCGTCAACGGCGGCCGCAACACCTGAGTCGCCGACGCGCCACCGGCGGGGCGGTTCCGGGACTCCCGGGGCCGCCCCGTCCGAGCGGCAGGCACCACTTCGGTCCAGTGCCGTGACCGGCACAGGGTGGCTCGCGGGAGGCAGGTCGCAGATGGACGTCCACGAAACGGCACCGGCTCCGCTCGGCATCGCGGTCCAGGAGGTGGACCGCTGGTTCGGCGAGCACGTCACGAGCGCCGCCCCACCGTTGAGTTACGACCGTGTCACCGGTGGCCACTCCTGCCTGACGTACATCGCGACCGACGCCGACGGCACCCGGTTCGTGCTGCGCCGGCCGCCGGTCGGCGCGCTGCTGGCCACCGCCCACGACGTCACCCGCGAAGCCCGGATCATGGCCGCGCTCGCGGACACGGACGTCCCCCTTCCCCGCGTGCTCGGAGTGTGCGAGGACCCCGAGGTCACCGGCGCCCACTTCTACGTGATGAGCCACGTCGACGGCCTCGTGGTACGCGACGCGGCCGACGCCGACCAGCTCCTCCCGTCACCGGCAGCCCGCCGTCGGACGGGGTACGCCCTGGTCGACGCGCTCGCCGCCCTGCACGCGATCGACATCGACACGGTCGGCCTGGGCACCCTGGCCCGCCGCGAGGGCTACCTCGACCGCCAGCTCCGCCGCTGGTCGGCGCAGTGGGACGCCTGCGGGCTGGGCGACCTCGGCGGCATCACGAGGCTGCACGACTGGCTGGTCGCGAACCGCCCCGCCGACTCCGCGCCCCGCATCGTGCACGGCGACTACCGGCTCGGCAACGCGCTGCTCGGCTCGGACGGGGAGCTGCGCGCGATCCTGGACTGGGAGCTGTGCACGCTCGGTGACCCGCTCGCGGACGTCGCCTACCTGCTGCGCACCTGGTCGGCGACGGATGCCCGGACCGGCGGGGAGCAGCTGCCCTCCGCGCTCGACGGCTTCGCCTCCACCGACGAGCTGGCCGCCCGCTACGCCGAGCGCTCCGGCCAGCCGGTCGGGCAGCTCGACTACTGGCTCGCGTTCACCGCCTGGCGCGCCGCCGGGATCCTCGCCGGCGTCTACCGCCGCTACGCCGACGGCAAGATGGGCGACCCGCCCGACGACCTGCCGTCGTTCCTGGTGGAGGTCGAGGCCCGCGTCCAGCAGGGCCGCGGCTTCGCCAGCCTCGACTGACCAGCGTTCAGCGTCCTCCCGGCTGGCGTGCCCCGTCAGGGTCAGGTGTCCTCCAGGACGATCCGGTAGAGCCGAACGCGGCCGTCGGCGCAGCCGAGGGCGAGCAGGTATGGATGGCCTGCCCCTTCGCCAGCCCGCAGCTGGACAGCCGGTGGCCGGGGCGCGAACGCCGCCGCGAGCACGCGCCCTCCGACGCCATGGTGCGCGACGGCGAGAGACGGCACGTCCCCACGGCGAAGATCCCATACCCGCACGACGTCACCGTCGCCGCCGGCGACGAGCAGCGTTCCGTCGGGGGAGAACGCGACAGTCCGAACTCGCCGGCCCCCGTGGTCCGCTCGGGCCACGCAGACTGGTCCGGCCGGGTTCTCCACATCCCACAGCCGTACCGTCCCGTCGTCACTGCCGGTAGCCAGCCTCGATCCGTCCGGAGAGTAGGCCACAGCCCATACACCGTCGTCGTGGTCGGTCAGCAGATGCGCCGGGCGGGTGGCCGACCCGTCGGAGGGCCAGAGACTCACCGTCCCGTCCGCTGATCCGCAGGCGAGCACGGGATGGCATGGGGAGAAGGCCAGCGCGCCTGCCGGCCGGTCCCCGATCAGCAGCCGTGTGGACTCACCGGCGTCAACGGACCGGGCAGCCGCGGCGGGCCTGGCCGGCGCGACCGAGCCCGGTGCCGGCCGGACGTCCCGCCGGTACCGCGCGACGGGACGCAGGCACACCCGGCCGCTGTCGTCAGCCGTCGCGAGCAGGCCCGTGCGGGGATCAAACGCCATCGCCCACACGGGCTCCCCGTGCTCGTCCATCACCTCGGCATCGCCCGGGACCGTGGCGTGTCGGATGTCGCGGGCAACCACGACGCCGTCCTCGCCCGCGGTCATCAGCAGGCTGTCGCGAGGCGCGCACGCCACCGCCCGCACCCATCCCCGGTGGTCGTTCAGCCGCAGGATGTCCCTGGTCCGGGACAGATCAGCGACGTCCCACAGGCGTGTGGACCCGTCGTCGGCGCCGGTCGCGAGGATCTCGCCGCCCGACACAAAGGCCAGCGCGGCCACCCAGACCGAGCGGGAGGCTCTGCTGAGCATGTTCCCGTGCGACAGCACGCCCACCTCCGCCAGGCATACCCGGCCCGCCCGACCCCCGCGGCGTTCCCCGTGGGCTCGCCGGGAGCGCCGCGCCCACGGGGAACGCCGCGGGGGTCGGGGCCGGGTATCGAACAGCCGACGGGAAACTCGGCGCCTCCGCCGGTTTGGCACGCCCCACCCGCAGGGCCGCCAGCGCCGCCAGCAGGCGATCCCCGGCCTCCCGCTCGCCCAGACCGACCAGGTCGACGGCCGTGATCGTCCTCAGCAGGCCCGTCGCGGAGCAGCTCGCGATGCGGACGGGAACGAGCCGGCGGACTATGCCCGCTGGGTCCTCGTACGCCGCGGCCGACCATTCCCAGCTGCTCGTGGGAGAGGCGAGATAGTCCGGCGAAAGCAGCGCGATCACCCGGTCGGCCCGGCGCATGAAATCCTGCACGAGTTGCGGTTGATGGGTACCGGCGACGCTGTCCCACGCCTGGATCAGGACCTGGTATCCGTCCCCCTCCAGGGTCCACGCGATCCACTCGGCCCACGCGCCGTCGCTCGTGGCGTGGGAGAGGAAGAAATCAGCTTCGGTGCGCACACGCGCGGCGGGCGCCCGGTCCGCACCGGTCATGCTCCGATCGTGGCACCGCGCGGGCCCTGGCATCGCGACCAACGGCGGTGTGCGGGCCGAAACCTGGCACGCCCACCGGCCCCTCGGCGCCTCCTGCGCCGTTCCGGCGCCATCCGCCCGGCCCGCTTGCCCTCCCAGCTGCCGGTAGGCCGGCCGGCCAGGCACGGTCTGCCGATCAGGCCGCATGCCACGACCAGCCGCACCGCACCGTACGACCTGCGACATGGCCCGGAGCACCGCGCAGACGGCCAGGGAACCGTTCGCTGGAATGCATTCCGGCGACGCCTGAAAGCCAGAGAACATGGCGACACACATCATTTAATGACTCAACGAGGAGATTAATTTCCTTCCTTTCCGGTGGCCCGCAAACGGGGCGATGGGTACTCTTGACCTGCCCGTCGGCGAATTCCTCCCTGTGTTCCCCGTACCTGCGTGTTATCCGCGCGCCGGGCCTGGGAGACGTCGAGACATGCTTGCGGCAGGAGGTCGAGATGACAGTGGACGATGCGCCGGAGCCAGCCTGGTACAAGAGCTCGGCAAGCGGCAAGGAAAATTGCGTGGAGGTGGCGCGCCGCTCGGCGTTCGTACTGGTCCGGGACTCGAAGAACCGGGACGGCGCCGTCCTGCGCTTCACCGCCCAGGAGTGGGTGGCGTTCCTGGAGGGAGTCCGGGGAGGCGAGTTCGACCTCGAGTGACATCCCGAGCGGCCCGCCTGTACGGCCCCGCGGCGGGCCATACAGGCCACCGGTCGCTCGACACCGTGAGCCCGCCTCATGGCCGAGCCCGCCTCATGGCCGACGGTCAGAAGCATCCCGCATCGTCCGCAACGCACCGGGCTGACCGAGAAGGGCAGACGGCGGGCTCGCTGTCCGCGGCCCGACAACTTGGCAGGCGCGCGCTGCCCGGTGCCGTCCGTAGCGGCCCGTTTCGACCGATCGCATCGCGACGGCAGGCGTCTCGTGGCGCGCATTGCGGTGCCCCGCATCTTGCCATGTGGCACAGTGGCGTACGACCATGGAACTGAATCGGATGGAGGAACGGCCATATGGCGGGCGCAGTGGAACCAGCGATCCAGCGCAGACGCCTGCGCACGGAGCTCCGCCGCGCCCGACAGTCCGCCGGCCTCACCCAGCGCGACGCGGCCCAGTCACTGGACTGGTCTCCGTCGAAGGTGATCCGCATCGAGAGCGGCGCCGTCGGCATCACCCCGGTGGATCTGCGGGCACTCCTCGCGCTCTACGGGGTCGCCGACCAGGAGCGGACCGAGCAACTGGTCGAGATGGCGCGGTCCAGCCGCAAGCCGGGCTGGAGCAGCTACCGCTCGGTCCTGAGCCGAGAGTTCCTTCTCTACCTCGACTACGAGTCCTCGGCGGCGGCGATCCGGCAGGCGGAGCCGCTCCTGGTTCCCGGCCTGCTCCAGATCGAGGAGTACGCGCGCGCGATCCTTCTGCAGACCTACCAGACGGAGCCCTCCGGGGTGGACCAGCGCTGGGAGGTCCGCGAGGAGCGCCAAGCGCTGTTCGAGCGGGACCCCAAGCCCGAGATGACGTTCGTGCTCGACGAGGCCGCCCTGCGGCGCTGGGTCGGCGGCGCGGGCGTGATGCGGCGGCAGCTCGCGCACCTGCGCTCGCTTGCCGAGTCCGGCGCCGCCGACATCAGGTACCTGCCGTTTCGGATCGGCGCCCACCAGTGCATGCGCGGCCCGTTCACCGTTCTCGAGTTCCAGGACGCGGATGACGACGACGTCCTGTACCTGGAGAACGCGCGCGGGGATGTTTTCCAGCGTGATGACCCGGAGTTCACGGCGCCGTACAAGGAGACGTTCATCGAGCTGCAGGACATCGCGGTCGGCGGCGCGGAGTTCATCGGGGCAATCGATCAGATGATCAGCGAGATGTCCGGGGGGGATCGGTGAGCGCCGGGAGCCGTCCGGCGTCGTCGGCTTCGTTCGCATTGTCCGCATGACGGGATAGAGGTTTGATGGACGGTAGGCGGGTCCACTCGCCGGAGACCCTCACCGTCCTCCCAGCACCCGCTTTTTGCTTTCCGTCAAGCCCGGCGGGTCAGGTGCGTCATGTCCACCGATGAGCTGGGTGGAGCTGCCGGCCCGGAGCCCAGGCCTGAGCGCCCGACCGGACATTTCGAACAGATCATCGGTCTGATCAGTGACATCATCGCCGACTGGGGTCGCACGCTGCGGGTGGTCCTCCTGCTCAGCGTCCCGTTAGCCTCGGTCATCGCCGCCGTGTACGGCATCGCCCGGCTCGCCGTCGATCCGCACCAGTGGTGGAAGGCGGTCGCCTGCGTGATCGGCGTCTACGTACTGGCCCAGGCGGGGCGTCTCCTCGCGAGGCGGATCGGCAAGACGGGGCCACGGCGGCGATGAACGCCGGATCACAGCCCCCGCTGGCGCCCGAGACGGTGCAGGGCCGTCTCCGCGAACGCGGCGGCCACCACCATGCACACCGCCGCGGCCAGAACCGCGAGCGAAACGCTGAGAGCGCTCGGGAAAATCTCTCCGGAGAGTGAGTTCACGAGGGAGCCGACTCCGAAGGAGGCAAGCCCCGTGACGGTGCTGTACGCAAGCAGGGCCCGCTCACGCAATAGTCTGGAGGAAAAACGACGGAAGGCCGTAGAAGTTCCAGGCGATCCGCCGGACTCCACACCGTCACCCCGCTCCGCGCACCCATTCTGACTCACCGGATCTCCGTGCATGCTACCGCGTGACCGCATTACAGGCTCGCCCTAGACGTTTCTCCCGGCGTAGCGCTCTGTTGACGCACCGGTGGAGTCCGGGCTGGGGCAGGTGCCCGGACCAGTGTCTCCACCGGGGTCCACTGGCGAGGCCCGAGGCGCGCCGGAGTGACTCCGGGGCCTTCGGCGGTCCGCCCCACCTCCCGCCCGATCGCTCCCCTTCTCGGGCCAGGCCTGCCGCCCGGCCCGGTCGAGCACCGCGACGGGCCGCCCGCCTCGCAGCCGCCTCGCAGCCGCCTCGCGGACCCCGTCGGGTCGCCCCAGCCCCGCGCAGGTGCCCGAAACCGATCAGCCTGGCGCGGGGTGACAGGAATACGCATTCCGCGGGCGCAGCTTTCGTCCGGGCAGTTCACGCAAGGAATGGACCGAGGACACGGCGCACGGATGCACACATGAACCGCCGGGTCAAGTATCGCATTGACCGTCGCGAGGTATTGTCTGTCACCAGAACTTGATTCACCCTGCGCGAGAATGTAGTTTGCAGAGGTTGAGGACGAGAAGATGCGGTCCCGGATCGCCGGGGGCCATGCACCGGGGCCGGCCCGCCGACGACATCGCTACCCGGATCATCGGATTGGACGTATGACGTGTACGACATGCCGGAGGAGATCGAGGTCCGCGCCGAAGGTCCGCTGCGGATCATCGCGCTGAACCGACCCGACGACCTGAACGCCGTCAACCATGATCTGCACAACGGGCTGGCGAAGCTCTGGCCGCGGCTCAACGACGACCGCGAGGTGCGCGCCGTGGTGCTGACCGGCAACGGCAGGGCGTTCTCCGCGGGCGGCGACTTCGAGTACCTGAACGTGCTGCTCAACGACCCGGAGCTGCGGGCGCAGTCGATCGCGCACGGCCGGGAGATCGTCCTCAACATGGTGCGTTGCCGGGTGCCGGTGGTCGCGGCGGTGAACGGCCCCGCTGTCGGGCTCGGGTGCAGTCTGGTCGCCCTCAGCGACATCGTGTACATCGGCGAGAAGGCATTCCTCTCCGACCCGCACATCCAGGTCGGTCTGGTGGCTGCTGACGGCGGCCCGCTCACCTGGCCGCTGCACACCAGCCTGCACTGGGCCAAGGAGTACGCGCTCACCAGTGCGCGGATCTCCGCGGAGCGCGCCGTGGAGATGGGCCTGGCCAACCATGTCGCCGCCGACCCGCTTTCCGAGGCGATCGCCTGCGCCAAGCGCGTCGCCGAACTTCCGCGGCAGGCCGTGGAAAGCACCAAGCGGCTGCTCAACATTCATCTGGAACGTGCGGTGCTCGCCACTCTCGACTACGCCACGAACGCCGAGGAGCAGTCGTTCCAGACCGACGACTTCGCGTCCATTGTCGCGCGGCTCACCGCCAAGGCGCAGAAGAGCTGATCTGACGGCTCGCCGGCGCTCCGGCCCGGTCCCTGCCCCGGGACCGGGCCGGTCCCGTCACCGGACCCGGCGGGCCGAGGCCACCGGCCACTCCCCTGGCCCCGGCCACCGACGCACCGGCGGTTCCGCGGCACCGGCACCGCAACGCCGCACCGCCGCGAACAGCGGCGCGGGAGGCAGACCGCCGCCTGGCGTCGGAGGCCGAGACCGAGATGGGCTCTACGTCGCAGTCTCAGAGGTTGATGAGGCGGGGGGCGTGGTGGTGGGTGCGGATGTGGGTGCCGGCCTGGCGGGTGAGGTCGCGGGTGCTGCCGAGGAGTCCGTCGAGGGTGAGGGCGCGGCGGAGGTGGTGGTGGAA
>NZ_JBFLUG010000160.1:0-15205 GCF_041008525.1 Parafrankia sp. FMc2
CCCAGCGCCACCCCCGCCAGCCCTGACCCGGCTCAGCCCCGGTCACTCTCCTGGAGCGGAAGCGAGCCGGTGTCCGTTCCCGTCCGCTGGCCGGGCGGTGCGGCGGTATGGGCGGTGTTCAGCGGGTTCGGGGCTCGTCAGGTCGGGTGCGTCGGGCGCATCCGGCTGGGACGGGCCGAAGTCAGGTGCCTGGAAGAGCGCGTTCGTCAGGGGCGGCGCTGCCCGGTGCGGCAGCGGCTGCGCTGCTTCCGGTTCGGAGAAAGGGGTCGTAGTAGGAATAGCGATGAGATGTCTCCTGTCGGTGTGGATCGCTGTCAGGCAATCCTTGCTTGTTCAGTCTGACTGGAGGTCGTTTTCTGCAGAAAGGTCTGGCCTACTGCCCAGCACGCGATGGAACTCGACGGTGTCGCCAGGAACGGGGGCGGGGTGTCGCAGAGATTGTTGGCAACAATCTCCGAGGCCTGCAGAGAAGGCCACTGGACTCCATCGCGAATATGCAGAAACTGCCTCTCGCCGTGGGCCGTCAGGGACTCGAACCCTGAACTCACCGGTTAAAAGCCCGTAGGTCGGCCTGTCGGCTAGTGTCGCACGGTGCCGCCAGGTGTGTGTTTGTGCAGGTCACGGGTGTTCTGCGTGCCGCGGGGTGTCGGCGGCTGCCGGGTGGTGGTTCGCCGTCCGGGTTCACGATGTGCACACCGGGCCGACTCCTGGGACAACTGTGGATCTCCGGCAGCCATCGACCGCTTCGAGTGTACTACCGCGCCCCTGCTGCCGGCACGGTACAGGTAGGTCCATCGGCCGGCGACTTTCGCATACGTTGCATCGACGCGAACCACCTGTCGCCGGGTCGGTGCCGGCATGGCCGCGCTGGCTCGACCAGCAGGGGCGTGAAGCGCTGCGCCCATCGGTACGAGCCTGTCAGGTGATCAACCTCGATGCCGCGTTCCGCGAGCAGCTCCTCGACGTCCCGGTGCGACAGCGCGAACCGCAGGTACCAGCGAACCGTCAGCACGATCACCTCCGGCGGGAACCGGAACCCAGCGAACTCCGACACCGGCACCGGCGGAGCGACCGCACCTCGACCCATCGGTGGATCATCCCGGCCGCCGGCCCGGTGCCCGTCACGGCCGATGCAACTGTGAGTTCATGGTGCGTGGAAGAAGTCGACGGCCAGCATGGTCGAGGCCTGGGTGCGCAGGAACTGCCGCCAGGTCGTGTCGGTCTGGCGTTTCAGTGCCTGGGGCAGCCCGAGGGATGGCAGGACCCGGCGGATCGTGGACGCGCTCACCCGGTGGCCGAGCGTGAGGAGCTCGCCCTGGATCCGCTGGTACCCCCACGTCGTGTTCTCGGTCGCGAGCCGCTTGATCAGTGCGGCGATCTCCGCGCTGACCGGAGGTCGTCCCATCCGCTGCGGATGGGTCCATGTCCGTGTGATCAGACGGCGGTGCCACCGCAGAACGGTCCCAGGGGTGATCAGCCGGTGGGCTTGCAGCGTCTTGGGGAGAAACCTGATCAGTGCGGCGAGGACCGCCCGGTCCGCCCAGTCCCACCGCGGCTTGGGCTGGCTACGGCGCAGCACCGCGACCTCATGCCGCAGCACCAGCAGCTCGATGTTCTTCGACACCGACGAACGGCCGAGGAGAACCAGCCAGCCACACACCCGCACGAAGATCAGGTAGAGCAGGCGGATGGACATAGCTGACCATCATCCCGCCGGCCCCGTACGGCCGCACCGCCCCAGCTCACAGACCCAGGCGCACTTCTGGCACCCCACACGACCAGCCGTTGCAGGCGGTTGTCGGGTTCACAGGCCGACCTCTGCCTCGGAGGAGAAAGTAACCGATACTCTGATCATTGTCAGAAATCGGACACTAAACTACTGCTCCGAGCGTGCAGATTGACTCCCTATGATCGTTGACGATATTCATGTGATGCTACCGAAGGGGAGGTAACACAATGGTGGATGAGGAACTCGGATACGACGGTCAGGTCGCCATCGACCAGATTGGCCCAAGTATCAACACTCTGTGGTCCGACGCCGAATCGGAGGAGATCGTTAGCGTGCCGAAGACCTGCGCGTACGACCCTCTCACTCGACTCTAGTCGGCGGTTCTCGGTTCGTCGCCGAGGGTCTGCTCGCACACTGTGAACTGCTTCGTCGGCCCTGATCCCAGGGTCGACGAAGCAGTTCTGGCCGCATCCTGGTTCTTCGTGCACCGATCCAGGATCTCCCCGTAGATCGTTCCCGCGCCCTTGTCGCGACAGCGGAGGGCCTCGCGCCAGGCATGGTCACGTTTCACGTCAGGAACCACGGGAGAGCGGGGAGGTTACCGTTGACTGCCAGCGGGACCCGCGTCGGCCGTGCGCCGGCCGTCTGGGCAGATCACGACACGCTCCGATCCCAGGGGCATGCCAGCTATTTCGCCAGGAACGGTATGACCGTTCTTCCTGGTCTTCTCTCTCCGTCCGAGGTCGAGTTCTGCTCCAGGGGGATCGACCAGATGATCGCCGGCTGGGAGGGAATTCCGAACGTACGCGTGATAGGGAAGCGGAACCCTCGGGCCCCCTCATACGATCTCGAGGACCGGCCGGGCCCGGCCGGTGGGACAGTGGTGCGCAAGGTGACGGGCTTCTCGCAGCTCTCCGCCGCGCTGTGCCACTGCCTGGTCGAGCATCCGGCGCTGATCGACGCCCTTCACCTGATTCTCGGTGACCGCGTCGAACTGTATCGCGACGCGATCATGTTCAAGGCGGCCGAGGTGGGCCAGGAGAAACCCTGGCACCAGGATGCCGTGTACTGGCCGTTTCGTCCGATGAACCTGGTGAGTGCGATGATCGCCATCGACCGCTCGTCGCCGGAGAACGGCTGCCTCCAGGTGGTTCCGGGCTCCCACCGGCGCGTGGTCGAGCATCAGAAGGTGAACTGGGAACTACAGGTGGACCCGGCCGCATGCGAGCGGGACTCCGTCTACATCCCGCTGGAACCGGGTGACTGCCTGATCTTCCACAGCCTGCTCCTGCACGCCTCCGCGCACAACACCTCGAGACACCGGCGCCGCGTCTCCATCACCAGCTACAGCCCGGGCGGGCTGGAGATCCTGGACCCTGATCTGGACCCGCCCGTACTGATCAGCGACCTCTCAGACCGGGTATGAAAGGATAATATGCAGGCGTCGCCGAGCGGGGCGGAAGTCCTTTCCGGGTATGCCGTCCCGGTGCCGTGCGTGCCGATCGAAATGTCCGGCATGTCTCTTGACCGCATCGACATGGGCTGGTGCGAGTACCGGTTCTCCGGAGCGACGGCCAGCCGTACTGCCCGGATACTCGAGCTCTGCGACGGCGGTATGTCCATCGAGAAGATCGCGGCGCGGCTCGGCGCGCCGCCCGGAACCGTGGCGGCGACGGTCACCGCGTTGTACGTACGCGGGATCGTCCGGGACAGCAGCCAGCAGAACGTCCCGGCAACAACCTTTCAGCGGCATCTCGTTTCCGCCGGCCGGACTCTGCGCACCGCGATGAGCGCGGACGCGGACCTGCTTGGTGGGCAGCTTCACCGGCGGCGCCTGCTGGGCTCACTGGTGGAGACCTTCCACTTCGTCTCCGCGGCCTCCTATCATATCGGCGCGGCGGTGGCGCACACCGCCAGCCCCGAGGTCCGGGACTCCTTGTCGACATTGTTCAACGAAGAATCCAAGCATGGCCGGGGTCTGCGAGGGGGTTTGCTGGCGGCGGGTCTGGACGATGCGACGATACGGCGCAGCAGGCCTCTTCCCGGGACGCTGAACGTCGTGAACTTCCTGCGCGCGCTGGCGGCGACGGATCTCCTGTCCTACGCGGTCTGTGCCGCCGTGAACGAGAGTCCGAAGACGGACACCGCGATCAAGGAGGGGTGGGACGCCATCATCGCGCTGGACCTTCTTCCGGCCGACGCACTCGTGCCCTTCCGCGGTCACGAACTGGAGGACGAGGATTCGGGGCACGCCGCGATCGCGGACGTCATCTTTGCTGAGCGGACAACCCTCGGGTCGGCGGAACAGCGACGGATCCAAGGTGATCTGGAGTCCTTCATCGCCGTGCAGCGGAGTTGCTACCAGGAGATGAAGGAGTTCTACAGTGCCCCCGACGGACCCGCGGCATGGGGACTCTGACCACGAGCGACCCGGTGATGCGGGGACGCATGGGGGCGACGGGCTTCTTTTCCGGCGGAGCCCCGACGTCGCGGTCATCGGCGTCGGGCCGGGCCACACAGTTCTACGACTGACGGAGCGGAACGAGGCCGCTGTCATCCGTTCGCCGTCGATGTGGACGCTCGACCTCCTCGCTCATTTCGGGCACCCTCGGACGACGTCGTCCTGGCTGACGCGCTGGCCGGCGGAACACCAGAACGCGGCGGAGGGGGTGTTCGGCCTTGCGCTGACGCGGGGGCTGCTGGTCGCGGCCGACCCTGTCGGCGACATGGATGGCGGCACGGATGGCAGCACCGGCGACCACACGGACGACGGCACCGCGGAGATGGTGCAAACCCTGTTCGTCGAGCTCGACCGTCTGCGCGCACATCTGCGTTCGGCGGACGGCACTGTCCTCTCGGAGGTGCTCGGGAGCGACCAGGCCCTTCCGCGGCTGGTTCTTCACACCTCCCATCTCCTGGTCAGGGACGTGGCGGACAGGCTGGAGGCCGGAATGCGGGAGCGGCTGCGGACGCAGGCACGCGCGATCGCGTCGTCGGGTGACCCGCTGCGTCTGCATCTCGGATGCGGGCCGCACCGGCTGCCCGGGTGGGTGAACGTCGACCTGCGCGATCCTGCCGCGGATCTTCGGTTGGACGTCCGCGCCGGGCTGCCCTTCGACGACGGGGCCGCGGTCGCGGTCTACCTAGCCCACATCCTGGAGCATGTCGAGTATCCGGACGAGGCCCGGCGGGTGCTACGGGAGTGCTGTCGAACACTGGGCGACGGCGGGCTGCTGCGGGTCGCCGTCCCCGATCTGTGTTCCTTCCTCGATGCCTACGCCGCGGGCGACGACGGTTTCTTCGAGTACTTCGAGCGGCGGTGGGAACGCGAGCCCGCTCCGACGCCGCTGGCGTCGTTCCTGCACCACGCGGGGGCCGGGGAGTTCCCGTGGGTGGCCGACCGGCACAGGTTCGGCTACGACGAGCGGACCCTGGGGGAGCTGCTGAGGGACGCGGGGTTCACCGACGTCCGGCGTTGCTCGGCCGGTGACACCAGTCTTGCGGATCCGAACCTCGACTACTCCTGGGCCAACGGTGCGGCCGTGCGAGGGCGGCCGTTCTCGCTGATCATGGAAGCGAAGGTGGTGCGGCAGTGACCGTTGACGACCGGTACATCATCGGTTTCTCCGACTCGGTGCACGATCGGGCCGCCTGCCTCTTCCGGGGCACCGAGCCGGTCGTCGCGATCGAGGAGGAGCGGCTGACCCGGCAGCGCTACGCTCTGGATTTCGAGGGCCTTGATCGCTGGGACGCCGGTGTGTACACCGAGCTGGATCTGGACGGCGGAACCAGCGAGTTCCACGAGCGACGCATCCGCCGACTGGTCGACTACTGCCTCTCGGCCGCGGGCGTCTGCGAGTCTGACGTGTCGCTGTGGATTGGAAGCTCCTTGCACACCGCGTTCCCGCTGCTGGACCGGGCGGTGTTCCTGAACCACCACCTGGCACACGCCGCATCCGCCTTCTTCGGCTCGGGGGAGGAGAACGCGGCCGTCCTGGTGGTGGACGGCTACGGGGACAGCGTCTCCGGTGATGCCTTCGAGACGATGACGACCTACCTGGCCTCGGGTACCACTCTCGACGTCGTGGAGCGGGTCTGCGGCGTGAAGGACGGCGTCCACCTGAGGAACTCCGCCGGCATCTTCTACCGGATCGGGACGCTGCTGTCCGGGTTCAGCGTGGTCGACGAGGGCAAGGCGATGGGGCTCGCGGGCCACGGCCGTCCCCGCTATCTTCCGCACATCCTGGAGCACATCCGATTCGGTACGGACGAGGTCGAAATCCGGAACGAGTCGATCTGGCGGGCGATGCAGAGCTTCCGCTCCGACGCGATCGAGGACCGCGCGGACATGGCGGCGAGCTTCCAGGCCGCGCTGGAACAGATCATGATCTTCTACGCGCGCCGCGCCCGCGAACTGACCGGCGCCCGGACGTTGTGCATGGCGGGCGGTGTCGCGCTGAACTGCGTGGCGAACCAGAAGGTGCTCGACACCGCGGGTTTCTCGACGGTCTCGGTGTTCCCGGCCGCGGCCGACAACGGGATCGCGATGGGCGCCGCCTACTTCGGCGCGCACGTCCTGTACGGCGGTGGGCCGGCGCAGGGCCTGGTGACCCCCTGCCTGGGTCGCTCCTACCCGAGAGGCGAGACCCTGGCCGCATTGGACGCCGTCGGCGGCATCGCCACCGTGAGGGAGATCGGCCTGCGGACGTGCGCGGAACGCGCTGCGGCCCACATCGCCGCCGGCGAGCTGGTCATGTGGTTCCAGGAGGGGTCGGAGATCGGCCCGCGGGCCCTGGGGCACCGCAGCATCTTCGGTGATCCTCGCTCGGTCACCACCCGGGAGAGCATCAACGCGGCGGTGAAGTCGCGCGAGGCCTTCCGCCCGCTGGCCCCGATGGTGCTGGAGAAGGAGGCCTGCGACTGGTTCGACTGCGGTCGCTCGCCCTACATGTTGTTCACCCCGACCGTACGGGCGCGCACCCGGGAGCTGGCACCGGCCATCGTGCACGCCGACGGTTCCGCCCGCGTGCAGACTCTCTCCAACGCGGATAATCCGGCGGTGCACGAACTGCTGTCGGAGTTCCAGCGGCTTACCGGTGTCCCGATGGTCATCAACACCTCGTTCAACCTGCGCGGGGAGCCGATCGTGGAGACTCCCGTGGACGCGGTGCGCGCTTTCGTGGAATCGCCGGTCAGTGTGCTGTGCATCGACGGCTTCCTGGTCGAGAAGCACGTCGACGCCGGATGATCAGCCGACGCGGGGTGGGGCGGTCGGGGCTGCGGTTCAGCGCGCTGAGCCTCGGCGGTATGACCTTCGGCGGTACCGAGGCGTTCGGGGCCATCGGGTCGGATGCGACGGAGGCGGCCCGCATCGTCGCGCTCGCCCTGGACGCCGGCATCGACACGTTCGACACCGCCAACGTCTACGGCGAGAGCGAGCAGCTGCTCGGACAGCTGCTCCGGCGGCGGCGCGACGATGTCATGATCTGCACGAAGGCACGGTTCCCGACCTCCGGGCACGTGGGTGAAGGTCTGCCGCCCTCAAGCAGCTACGGTCTCTCACGCACGGCGGTCGTCCGGTCCGTCGAGGCCTCGCTGCGCCGCCTGGGCACCGATCGTGTCGACGTTCTGTGGCTCCACATGCAGGACAGGTCCGTACCGATCGAGGAAACCCTGTCTGCCACGGACATGCTGATCCGCCAGGGCAAAGTCCGCTATCTGGGACTGTCGAACTTCATGGCGTACCGGGTGGCCGAGGCCGTTCTCACCGCGCGGGCGCGGGCATGGGAACCGCCGGTGGCCCTGCAGGTGCCGTGGTCGGCGGTCAGCCGGGACGTCGAACGGGAGCTCGTGCCGGCGGCTCGTCATCTCGGGCTCGGGGTGGCCGTCTACAGCCCGCTGGCGCGTGGCTTCCTCAGTGGCAAGTACGACCGAGGCGTGGAGCCGGTGGCGGGCAGCCGACTGGGGGAGTGGCGTGACGAGTTCACCCGCTACGACTCCGCACGCAACTGGGCTGTCCTGGCCGAGCTGCGAGAGGTGGCGAACGCGCACCAGGTGCCGGTGAGCGCGGTCTCGCTCGCCTGGCTGCTGGCCCGGCGCCCGGTGGCCAGCGTGGTGATCGGGGCACGCACCGAGGACCAGCTACGAGAGAACCTGGTGGCGGCGGGAGTTCGCCTCACCACTGACGAGATCGCGCGCCTGGACAAGGTGTCGGAACCCGACTGGGGCTATCCGGAGTCCTTTGTCGCCCGCTTCGAGCCGTGGTAACGCAGCGGATGCCCACGTTCCAGCGACGGGAACATTCCCTGTCCGCACGGGAGACCGCTCCGGGGGCACTGGCCATGTGGCTGGCGGAGATGGAGTACCCACCGCCCGATTGCGTCACCGAGATGGCCACGCGGTATCTGGCAGGGGGGCATCTCGGCTACCCGGCAGGCTTTGACTTCGCCACCGAGAGTCTTCGGCACTGGGCTCGGCGGCGTTACGGCTGGGCCACCGAGGAACGGAACTACGGGTGGTACTCGGGCGTGCTGCACGCGACCGCCGCCGTCGTCCTGACGCTGACGGAACCCGGCGACGCGGTGGTGGTGCTGACCCCGACCTACCCACCGATGCTGCGCGCGGTGAGCCAGCTGGGACGGCAGGCGGTGCGCTGGCCGCTGCTCGGCGAGGAGGACGGCTACCGCTTCGACCTGGCGGCGCTCGCGACCGTGCTGGGCCGGGAACGACCGACGCTGCTGATCCTGAACACCCCGCACAACCCGACCGGACGCGTGTTCACCGCGCCGGAGCTCCGGGCGCTGGCCGAGCACCTCCGGGACAGTCCCGTCCAGGTGCTCTCAGACGAGATCTTCGCCGACATCGTCTACCCCGGCGTCCGGCACGTTCCCTTCATGCTCGCGGCCGGAGCGGAGGTCGCCGACAGGACCGTCACGGTCCTGTCGGCGAGCAAGGCGTTCAACCTGGCCGGACTGCGCTGCGCAGCGGCGATCGCCGGCTCGGCGGAGCTCGCGCGCCGGCTCGCCCAGCTGCCGGCATCGCTCACCGGCACCACCACGGTCGTGGGCGCGGTGGCCAGCGCCGCGGCCTGGGACCACGGCGAGAAATGGCTCGACGCAGTGATCAACATGCTGGCCGCGAACCGCGACCTGCTGTTCAGCCGGCTGCGCCAGCACATCCCGATGCTTGCGGGACGACCCCCCGAGGGGACGTACCTCGGCTGGCTGCGGGCACGCGGCGCACTCGCGGCGACGGGTGACGTGCGTGCGGAGCTCCTGCGCGCTGGAGTCGACCTGGCCGACGGAACGCCTTTCGGGGACGACTCGGGACGGCGGGTGCGGCTGTCGTTCGCCTGCCCGCCCGACGTCCTGGCCCAGGCGCTGGACGCCATCGCCGTGACCTGCCAGACCCTGGCCGACCAGCCGCCCTCGCGATCGCCCGGACGGGCGTCTGAGGGCCGGCCCGGGTGACGTCCCGTCGCGGAGGAAGCGCCGATGCCGGTACAGACGATTGATTTCGCTGCTCCGTCCTTCCGAACAGATCCTTTCCCAGCCTGGTCTGACCTGCGCGGGGCCGGGCCGCTGCACCGGGACGTCAGCGGTGCGTGGATCGTCGTGAGCCACCGGGAGGTCGGCCGGCTGCTCGCTGATCCGCGGGTGGGCAAGGACCTACGTCGGCTGAGTACCTATGGGGCGCAACGTCCTTATGGCCCGGACGGGCTCGCCGAGTACTACATCGAGCAGTGGATGGAGTGCCGGCTCCCGACGATGCACAGGCAATGGCGTCAGCTGGTCCTGCCGGGTTTCACCCACCGGGCGGTCCACGGCCTGCGAGCCGAGCTGTGCCAGACCGCCAACGACCTTCTCACCCACGCGCCGTCGGACGGACAGTTCGATCTCCTGCGGGACTTCGCCAGACCGTTCCCGGTCGCCGTGATCGTCCGGGTCCTCGGGCTGACCGACCTGGACACCGACCGGCTGGCGCAGCTGTCCCGGGCGATCGCGGCGGTCCTGGAACCTAACGCCGCCGCACCGGCGCGTCAGGCCGGTGACGCGGCCCTGGAGGAACTCGCCGGACTGCTGTGGGACGCGGTGCGGGCGGACCGGGGCTCTCACCCCGACGGATTCCTGCGTCGACTCGTCGACGCGAACAAAGGCCTGCTGAGTCCCGAGCAGCTGATCGCCACGGTACTGCTGTTGTACCTGTCCGGGAATGACACGATCACGGGCCTGATCGCCAACGGGGTGCTCGCGCTCGCTGGTGTCCCCGACCAGGCTGACCGACTGCGCGCGCATCCTGAACTGCTGCCCATGGCGGTCGAGGAGGTTCTGCGGTACGACGCGCCCGCCTGCGTCGCGATCCGGACGACCTACGAACCGATGACGATCGACGGCGTCACCGTCGAGCGCGGTGCCGCGCTGCTACTGGCGATCAGCTCCGCCAACCGCGACCCGGAGGCCTTCGCTGAACCCGACGTCTTCCATGTCGACCGGCGCCCGAACCGACATCTCGCGTTCGGCACGGGCGAGCACACCTGCGTCGGGATCGGCCTCGCCCGGATGGAGGCGGCGATCGCACTCGAAGCGCTCCTGCGCCACTTTCCCCGGTTGGTCCACGACCCGTCGACCCTGCGGTGGAGCGATGCTCTTTACCTGCACACTCCGGAGAACCTGGTACTGCTGTCCACCATGCCGCGGGACTGTGGTGGGACTGTGTCGCCAACGGTGTTTCGGCAGGTTTGATCAGTAGGACTCGGCGGACGGCCAGCGGTCACGGAACGTGATCGTGAAAGCGTCGATCACAGGCTTCCAGCGAACCATCCACCGGCCCGGTCGCCGAGGTCCAGGAGGAGGTTCCGGGCTTGTCGGGTGGTCCACGGTCCGTCGGGGTGGGCGGTGACTCCGACGATGTGGACGGTGCGGGTACCGACTTCCAGGACGAAGAAGCAGTACAGACGTCGCAGCGTCACGGCGCAGTCCACAGGGAAGAAGTCCACGGCCAGCATGGTCGATGCCTGCGTGCGCAGGAACTGCCGCCACGTCGCGTCGGTCTGCCGCCTGGGCGCCGGTGGGAGACCCAGGGACGTCAGGACCCGGCGGATCGTGGACGCGCCGACCCGGTGGCCGAGCTTGAGCAGCTCGCCCTGGATGCGCTGGTAGTCCCATGTCGTGTTCTCGGTCGCGAGCCGCTTGATCAGCGTGGCGATCTCCGGGCTGATCGGTGGTCGTCCGGTCCGCTGCGGGTGGGTCCATGTCCGTGTGATCAGGCGGCGGTGCCACCGGAGGGCGGTGCCGGGGGTGATCAGCCGGTGTGTTCGCAGCGTCTTGGGTAGGAGTCGGATGAGTGCGGCGAGGACCGCCCGGTCTGCCCAGTCCCACCGGGGCTTGGGCTGGGTACGGCGCAGCACCGCGACCTCACCTCGGGCTTTCACCGGGGTGATCGTCTGTTGGGTGGGGATAAACGGGAAAGTGCTCCTGATCAGGGAGGATCGGGCTTGCTGAGGGCCTGATCGATCCCGTACCAAGGAGCACCTTCGCGGTGAAGCTTACTGGTGTGTACCCGTCTGTTCCCGTCGATGCGGCGGGACGTGGTGTCGTGTCGTCGGCGGGTGGGTTGCTGCTGACCGAGACGGTCCGGGTGTCCGGGCTGGGGGCCGTGTTGTCCGAGGCGCTGGCGCCGTGGCGGGCACCGACGGCCATCCATGATCCGGTGAAGGTCCTCACCGATCTCGCGGTCGGCCTCGCGCTCGGCGGGGACTGCCTGGCCGACATCGATCTGCTGCGCGCCGAGCCCGGCCTGTTCGGTGCGGTGGCGTCGGATCCCACGGTGTCCCGGACCATCGACCGGCTCGCCGTCGATGTCGACCGGGTCCTGGCCGGGGTGTTCCACGCGGTGGCGACCGCCCGGGAACAGGTGTGGGCCCTTGCGGAGACGCACGCCCCCGGCCAGGCAGCCAGCGCCGACGATCCGCTGGTCGTGGACCTGGACGCGACCCTGGTCACCGCCCATTCGGAGAAGGAACAGGCGAAACCGACATTCAAGCGCGGGTTCGGGTTCCATCCGTTGTGGGCGTTCATCGACCACGGCCCGGACGGGACCGGGGAACCCGCCGCGGTGCTGCTGCGCCGCGGCAACGCCGGATCGAACACGGCGGCCGATCACATCACCGTGACCACCGGTGCCCTGGCGCAGCTACCCCGGCGGCTGCGCCGAAGCCGCAAAGTCCTGATCCGTACCGACGGCGGTGGAGGCACCCATGAGTTCGTCGCCTGGCTGCACCAGCGGCGGGTGGCCTACTCGGTCGGGTTCACCCTCACCGACGACCATGCCGCACAGATTTCCGCGCTGCCGGAGCAGGCTTGGACCCCGGCCTACGACCCAGGCGGGATCCCTCGCCCCGGGGCGAGGGCCGCGGAACTGACCGGGCTCCTCGACCTGTCCAGCTGGCCACCAGGCATGAGGGTCATCCTCCGTAAAGAACGCCCACACCCCGGCGCCCAGCTCCGCGTCACCGACGTCGACGGGAACCGGATCACAGCGTTCGCGACGAACAGCTCCCGCGGCCAGCTCGCCGCCCTCGAACTCCGCCGCCGCCGCCGCGCCCGCTGCGAGGACCGGATCCGTGGTGCGAAGGACACCGGCCTGGGGAACCTGCCCCTGCACGACTTCGCACAGAACCAGATCTGGTGCGCGGTCGTCGCTCTCGCGCTCGCCCTGACTGACTGCCCGGGCTCAGATCCTCGCGCTCACCGGCGAACAGGCCCGCCGCTGGGAACCGAAACGGCTACGCCACCGGATCTTCCGCCTCCCCGGCCGGATCGCCCACCACGCCCGCCGCCTCGTGGTGCACCTACCCGCACATCATCCGTGGACCGCACTGGCCGTCACAGCGATCACCCGGCTGCGTGCACTGCCAGCACCCGGATAGCCAGGCCACCGACTGCCCCTCACCCCCAGCCCGAAGGACCACCCGGACGTGGACCGGGCGCCGACCCCACGCGACAGCGGGGCAGCCAGCCATGACCCGAACCAGACCCAGCCCACAACTCAACATCAACAAGGCTGGGGAGACACTCCGCGATCAGCGGATCCCACCCCATGAAAGATCGAGTCTAGTGAACGCACACTCAGTTGGCGATCTGTGGTTGGCTGGCCAGGTCAGCCAACCACCGCGGTCGGATCGGAAGGGGGAACCTTGCGGATTCCCACCCGTTGGGACGAAGTGACGCCCGAGTGGATGACGGCGGCTCTCCACGTTTCGTCTTCGGGTGCGCGGGTCGGCGCGGTCGAGCTGTTGTGGCAGTCGGACGGGAACAACCGCCGGGCCCGCTTCGGCCTGACCTACGCCGAGGGCAGCGGCCCCGAGATCGTGTTCGTCAAGGCGGAGGGAAACTACCGCGAGACCCACGCCCGCAACGGGAACCTGTTCAACGAGGTGCGGTTGCTCGGCTCCGGCGTGCCGTTGCACCTGGATCATCCCGCCACGTATGCGGCACTGATCGACGAGCCGGCCCTGGACTGGTTGGTCGTGATGGAGGATGTCACCCGCCGTGGCGCCGACCCCCGAGATTCGACCAGGCCCTACACCATCGAACAGGTGACCAACGGGGTGCTCGGGCTGGCCGCGATGCACGCGCGGTTCTGGCGGCTCACCGCCCGGAGCGAACCGAGACTCGCGTGGGTGCGGACCTGGGGCGACAGCACCGAGTTCACCGAGGTGCTGCGGGGCGGGGCCGCGCGGGGGCTGGAGCGGATGACCGGCCTGATGCCTCCCGAACTGGACGGCTGCTCCAGCGACTACTTCGTCGACCAGTTCGCACGGTACCTGACGGTCCTCGGGCGCGATCCGTTGACTTTCCTGCACGGCGACGCGCACATCGGCAACACCTACGTACTGCCCGACGACTCGGTCGGCTTCCTCGACTGGCAGGTCGCCCACCGCGGCAACTGGTCACAGGACGTGGGCTATTTCGTCCAGGGGGCACTCGTCCCGGCAGATCGTCGCGCGGCAGAGCGCGGCCTGATCGAGAACTACCGGACCACCCTGGATCGCGGTCTCAGCGCGGACGACGCCTGGACCTGGTACCGGGCCTCCCCCGTCTGGGGACTGGCGATGTGGCTGGCCACGCTCGGTTCCGACGGCGGATCCCAGCCGTTCGACGTCTGCCAGGCGCTCGTCCACCGACACGCCGTCGCCGCGGTCGAACTCGACGCCCACGCCGCGCTCGACCAGATAGCCGCCAGGGTTTCCTGAACGCGCGTTGCCGATCGGAGCCGCGGGGGTCTGTTGCGTGGCGCTGACGCCCCTGTGTTGTCAAGTAGCCGCGGTGACCGGTGGGCTGGTGCGTGGGATGGCGTTGTAGATCTCGCGGGCGATGTAGCGTTTGAGGCAGCGGACGATGTCGTGTGGGGTTTTGCCTTCGGCGAGGCGTCGTTGCTGGTAGGCGCGGGTGCGGGGGTCGCGGCGCAGCCGGGTGATGACGATGCGGTGCAGGGCTGCGTTGGCCTGGCGGTCGCTGCCGCGGTTGAGGCGGTGTCGGCGGGTCTTCCCGGACGAGGCCTCGATCGGGCTCACCCCGCACAGTGCCGCGAAGGATCGGTCGCTGGTCAGCCGTCGCGGGTTGTCGCCGGCGACGATGAGCAGCGCCGCGGCGGTGTCCGGTCCGATGCCGACCCTGGCGAGCAGGGCGGGTGCGTGGCGGTTGAGCACGGCAGCCAACCGGCGGTTGAGGTCGTCGATCTCGGCGGTGAGCGCCACGATCCGGGTCGCGAGCTGGCGCAGCGTATAGCGGGTGGCCGTGGCCGTGGCCGTGGCCGTGTCGGTCGGCTCGACCTCGTCGAGCGCGGCGCATCGACGGACGAGCGTGGTGCGGCCCAGCCCGGCGAGGGATTCGGACAGGCCAGGGTCGGTGCGGACCAGAACGGCCTTGAGCTGGTTGATCGCCTGATGCGTGCCTTGACCGCGGAGGCCTTGGCCAGCCGGAACATCCGGGCCATCTCCACGGGTCCGTCGCCGGTCTTCGTGGCCGCGGTGGCCTGGCCGGCCAGGACGGCACGGGCGGCCGCCTCGCCCATCCCATGCGTCGGTCTTGCCTCGGCGCCGGCGAGCGGCGCGGTCGGGCCGGTTGACCTCGGCCACGGTGACACCGGCCGCACGCAGATGCCGGGTCAGGGCCGCGCCGTAGGAGCCGGTGCCCTCGACTCCAGCCCGACGGACGGTCCCGTACTCACGCGCCCAGGCCAGCAGCTGTGCATAGCCGTCAGCGGTCGTCGGGAAGGTCGCGCTGCCCAGCAGCGCCCCAACCGGGGTGAGGACCGCGGCGACGTGGACATCCTTGTGGGTGTCGACACCGAGAACGACCTCACCACCGGCGGTGGGCTGGTCTGGGTTCCCAGGCTGATGCATCCTGACCATGGACTATCTGTCTCCTGCTTGGTTCGGAACGGGTAGCCGTCGCCGGGCCGGCAGGGCGGTCA
>NZ_JBFLUG010000161.1:0-14725 GCF_041008525.1 Parafrankia sp. FMc2
TGTAGTGTCATATGCGTATAAACAACAGGTGTTCTGGAGCTCTGCGGATCTGACCGCCGCCCCCCAACCCGACTCCACCCCCGCTCATCACACCGCCGGTGGTGACCGGCAGGAACGGCGGGACGGATCCTGGAAAGGAATCCGTCACCCCGGCCCAACGGCAGTGGTTCGCGCGGCCTGCCGAGCTGGACCAGACATTCGCCGACGTCCGTAAGCACGTTGGTGACCAGCTCGGCGAGATCGAGATCATCTGGCGGCCCGCGCGGTGAGCATCCTGTCACCCGCGGCAGATCCAGCAAGCTCTGGCTCCGGCACGCCCCCGCCGCTGGTCACCAGCGCGGTGCTGGTCAACCGGGTCAGACGCCTGCTGCGCGGGCTGACCGGCACGGGTGGCGAGCTGGCCCGGATCCTGCTGGTGCGGGCGCAGCCCGAGTGGCCCGGTCCCGGCGAGCTGTCGGTCGACGGTCGGCCGGTCCGGGTCGTCGCCTGCGTCTCGCCGCTCGGCGTGCTGGAGGAGGTCGCGCGCTGGGGGCGGGAGCCGGCGCCCGACGGCTGGCTCGTGCTGCTCACCGACGCCGACGAGGAGACCCTGGGCGACACCGTGCTCGCCCAGGTCCACGGCCAGCGCGTCGACGTGATCGAGCCGTGGACCGCGGTCACGGAGGACTTCGGCGCCGCCCAGCTCGACCCGCGGCTGCGTACCCACGCCCACCGCTGGATGGCCAGGGCGCTGCTGGAGGCACGTCCGCCGGCTGGCTGGCCGCGCCGGCCGGGCGGTGTCCTCAGCCTTGAGGACGCGCTGGCGGAGCTCACCGCCGTCCGGCTCGGCCTGACCGAACTGGGTCTCGGCGCCGCCGACCTGGACATCGCCACGCTGCTGCGCTGGACGACGGTTCCCGGGGCGACCGAGGCGTTCCGCCGGCTCGGCGCCGACGAGCGCGCCGGCATCACCGCGTTCCTGCGGGAGCGGACCGGGCACGCGGGGCGCGCGTTGACCACGCTGGTCGCCGCCGGCAACGGCGAGCGTTCGCTGGCCCTCGGCCTGGTCTGCGACTGTCTGTGGCCCGGGAAGGACGACCGTTCCGCCGACGCCCGGCCTGCCGACGGCCGCTCCGGCGGTCTGGACGCCGCGGCCGTCGAACGGGCGAAGGGCCGGGTGGAACGGTACTTCGGTGACACCCACCTCGACGACGAGACCATGCGCCGGTTCGCCGACGCGGTCCGTGAGGTCGTCCACACCGGGATGAACACGCGGGACGACCTGACCGGGCTGCTGGAGACCGCGGACCGACTGCTCGACGAACTCGACGCACGGGCTGCCGGCGCGACCAGCGACATCCTGCGGGCCGGGTTCGACCACCGGCTGTCCGCCGTCGCCACCACACTGCGCGGTTTCCTGACCGCCGCCGGCTCCGGTGTGCACCACACGTTCCCGCAGACCGCGGCCCGCGAGGTCGCGACCGCTGTCGGCTCCCTGCGGGCGCATCTGGTCGCCGGCCTCGAAGCCGGGCAGGTCGAGCGGGCCGAGATGGCGGCCCGCGTCGCCGGTTGGCTCGCCGGCCGGCCGGGGGACGGCCCCGGCACGCTCGCGGCCGCGCTCGACGGCTATCTCGACGACGCGGCCTGGGCCGACATCGCACTCGACCAGCTGGCCGTCGGCGACCCGGCGCCCACGGTCGGCGCCGCCTACGGCGACCTGTACCGGGCCGCGATCCGGCGGCGGCACGACCTCGACGCCCGGTTCGCCCGGCTCCTCGCCGACTGGACGACGACCGGCCGCCTGCCCAGCACCGGCGAGACCGGGGGCGCGCCGCTGGGCATCGAGGAGGTCCTCGACCGGGTGGTCGCCCCCGTCGTCACGGCCCGGGGCAAGGCCCTGCTCGTCGTGCTCGACGGGATGAGTGCCGCCGTCGCCATCCAGCTCGCCGCCGGACTGCGCCGCGAGCGGTGGGAGGAATGCGACCCGCTCGGCGAGGGCGCGGGCAGCGCCGCCCGGCGGCGGAGCGCACTGGCCGTCCTGCCGACCGTGACGGAGACGTCTCGTACCTCTCTGCTAACCGGACGTCTCCTCACCGGCGACAAGGCGAAGGAGAAGGGCGAGTTCGAGGCCCACCCGCGGTGGCGGCGACGCGCGGTCCGACTGTTCCACCACGCCGACCTCGACGGCACGCCGGGCGCCGCGCTCGACCGGGAGCTCAGCGCCGAGCTGACCTCGAACACCCCGCTCGTCGCCGTCGTCATCAACACCGTCGACGACCTGCTGGACTCCGGCCGGCAGCGCGACGACGGCGGCTGGAGCCTCGCCGACGTGGGCAAGCTGCGCACCATCCTGCGCTACGCGCAGACCGCGGGCCGGGCCGTGATCCTCACCAGCGACCACGGCCACGTTCTCGACCACGGGACGTCGCCGCTGGCCGCCCAGGACGCCGTCTCGGCGCGGCACCGCGTCCCGGCTGACGATGCCCGTACCGATGTGCGCGACGATGTCCGTGACGGCGAGGTCGCGCTCGCCGGGCCGCGGGTACTCGCCCCCGGTGGGCGGATCGTCGCGCTGTGGGACTCGGCACTGCGTTACCGCAGCCGCAGGGGCGGCTACCACGGTGGCGCGTCGGCGGCGGAGGTGACCGTGCCGGTGCTGGCGTTCCTGCCGTTCCGCCTGTCTGCGGCGTCGACGAGCCGCGATGTGCCGGCGGGCTGGCGACTGCTGCCCGACCAGCGGCCCCGTTGGTGGTCGCTGGAGCAGGACCTGCTCGGCGGGCTTGGTGGGCCCGGCGGGCCTGCCGGGCTCGACGGCGACACCGCGTTCGTCGGTCGGCGCCGTGGTGACGCCGCTCCCGTCAGCGCCCCGGCGGCACAGCCGCGCAGACGGTCCAGGACAGCCGAGGTACAGGCCGGCCCCGCACTGTTCGACCTGCCGGAGGACACGGCACCTGGAGCGTCGCCGTCGCCGGTCGCTTCACCGGCCGAGTCACCGGCCGCGTCGCCAGTGCCCGCCGAGGCCGCGCCGGCGACGGGCGCCGACGTGCTCGTCGCCGGGCTGCTGGCCAGCGAGCTGTTCCGGTTCCAGCTCAGCGGCCTGGCGCGGCGGGTGCCGGTCGAGAAGGTCGAGACGGCGGTGCGAGTGCTGCTCGACGCCGGTGGCACGCTCGCGACCAGCGTCGTCGCCGAGCGGGCCGGGGAGCTGGCCCATCGAGCCGCCGGCTTCGCCGTCAACCTGCAACGCGTCTTCAACATCGACAACTACCCGGTGCTGGAGCCACTCGACGACGGCCACACGCTGCGCCTCAACGTCCAGCTGCTGTGCGACCAGTTCGGGCTGACGACGTGACCGCTGCCGACGTCAGTGCGGCGCGGCGCCGGGACGTCCTCGACGCGCTGCGGCGTGGGGCGGTGCCGGCCGCCGGGCTGGACCTGCTGGCCGTGGGGCTGGACTGGTTCGAGCGTTCCGTGGCCGAGGACCTGGCCGCGGTCGCCTCGGGCGGGTCGGTGTTCAAGGCGGTCCGCGGCGAGTACGGCTCCGGCAAGACGTTCTTCACCCGCTGGCTCGCCGAACGGGCGAAGAGGGCGGGTCTGGCCACGGCCGAGGTGCAGATCTCGGAGAACGAGACCCCGCTGCACAGGCTGGAGACCGTCTACCGCCGGCTCACCGAGCGGCTGACCACGGCGACGTTCCCGCCGAGCGCGCTGCGCCAGGTCGTCGACGGCTGGTTCTACGCCCTGGAGGAGGACGTCCTCGCCGTCGACGAGGCGGCCGGTGTGAACGCGGCGGCGCTGGACCGCGCCGTCGGCGAGCTGGTCGACCGCCGGCTCGCCGACGTCGGCCGGACGGCGCCCGCGTTCGCCGCCGCGCTGCGCGGCTACCGGGCGGCCCTGGCCGCCGGTGACGAGGCGAGCGCGGCGGCGGTGCTCGCCTGGCTCGGCGGGCAGCCGCACGTCGCCGCGAGCGCCCGCCGCGCCGCCGGGGTCCGCGGCGACCTGGACCACTTCGGGGCACTCGGTTTCCTGCAGGGGCTGCTCGTGGTGCTGCGCGACAGCGGCTTCCGTGGGCTGCTGCTCGTCCTCGACGAGGTCGAGACACTGCAGCGGGTCCGGTCCGACGCCCGGGACAAGGCGCTGAACGCGTTGCGCCAGCTCATCGACGAGGTGCACAGCGGCCGTTTCCCCGGCCTGCTCCTGGTCATCACCGGCACCCCGGCCTTCTTCGACGGCACGCAGGGCGTCGCCCGGCTCCCCCCGCTCGTGCAGCGGCTCGCCACCGACTTCACCGCCGACCCGAAGTTCGACAATCCGCGGGCCGTCCAGCTGCGGCTGACCGGGTTCACCGAAGCGTCGCTGGTCGAGCTCGGCGGCCGGGTCCGAGGCCTCTACGCGGCGGGTCTGCCCGGTGACGAGGCGGGACGGATCGCGAGGCTCGTCGACGACGCCTACCTCGGCGAGCTGGCCGGCGCGGTCGCCGGGCGGCTCGGTGGCAGGGTCGGCGTCGCGCCCAGGCTGTTCCTGAAGAAACTCGTCGCGGACGTCCTCGACCGCGTCGACCAGTTCGAGGACTTCGACCCCCGCCGCGACTACCCGCTGACCATCGGCGCGGCCGAGATGACCGACCTGGAACGTAACGCCGCCCGCGCCGACGACATCGACCTGGACCTGGACGGCGACGTGGCAGGCGAGGGCCAGGCCGGTCCGGGCCGGGCGTGACCGCGCAGCCGCGGGCGTCCGCCGCCGTCGACCCGGCGGATCTGCTGCACCCCGTGGTGCTGCACCACATCGTCAACACGCTGCAGTGGCCCGGGCTGCGGCCGTTGCAGGAGGAGGCGGTCGCCCCTCTGCTCGCCGGATCGGACGCGCTGCTGCTCGCGCCGACCGCCGGTGGAAAGACGGAGGCCGCCACCTTCCCGGTCCTGTCGCGGATGGCGGCCGAGAACTGGCAGGGGACGTCCGTCCTCTACCTGTGTCCACTCAAGGCGCTGCTGAACAACCTGACCCCCCGGCTGGCGACCTACACCGGGTGGCTGGGCCGGCAGGCCGCGGTCTGGCACGGCGACGTCCCCGAGAGCCGGCGGGCCCGGATCCGCCGGGAGCGGCCCGACGTCCTGCTGACCACCCCGGAGTCGCTGGAAGCGATGCTGGTCAGCGTCCGGACCGATCACCGGGGCTTCTTCTCCGGCGTACGAGCGGTGATCGTCGACGAGGTCCACGCCTTCGCCGGCGATGATCGTGGCTGGCACCTGCTCGCTGTCCTGGAACGGCTCCGCCGACTCGTCGCCGCCGAGCGTGCCCCGGCCGTCCCGCCGACCGAGGCGGAGCTGCAGGTCATCGGGCTGTCGGCGACGGTCGGGAACCCGAGCGAGCTGCTGGGCTGGCTACAGGGCTCCGGCGCGGGCCGACGTCCCGCCCAGGTCGTCGCCCCCGACCTGCCCGCGGTCCGTCCAACGCCGGCCTTGACCCCGGCGCCGCCGGCGGGGGAGATCGAGCTCGACTACGTCGGGTCGGTGACGAACGCGGCGAAGGTGCTGGCGGCGCTGCACCGGGGCGAGAAGCGGCTCGTGTTCTGCGACTCGAAGAAGACCGTCGAGGAACTCGGCCAGGCGCTGCGCGGTCTCGGCGTGACCACGTTCCTCTCCCACGCGTCCCTGTCGGCCGAGGAGCGACGCCGTTCCGAGGAGGCGTTCGCCGAGGCCCGGGACTGCGTCATCGTCGCCACCAGCACGCTGGAACTCGGCGTCGACGTCGGCGACCTCGACCGGGTCGTCCAGATCAACGCCCCGACGACCGTCGCGTCCTTCCTGCAGCGGCTCGGCCGCACCGGACGGCGGGCGGGGACGACCCGCAACTGCCTGTTCCTCACCCTGACCGAGAGCGCGCTCGTGCAGGCTGCCGGGCTGCTGTCGCTGTGGGGGAGCGGCTGGGTCGAGCCGGTCGTCGCGCCGCCGGAGCCGCGGCACATCGTCGCCCAGCAGCTGCTCGCCTACTGCCTGCAGGAGAACCGGATCGGTGACCGGACCTGGGTGGACGAATGGAACGGCCTGGCCCCGTTCGACCGTTCGGCGGAGCCGATCGTGCGCCACCTTGTCCGTGCCGGTTACCTGGACTCCGACGGCGGGATGCTGTTCGTCGGGCCCGAGGCGGAGCGCCGCTTCGGCCACCGGCACTTCTCCGAGCTGACTGCCGTGTTCACCGCCGCGCCCGAGTTCACCGTTCTGCACGGCCGGGACGAGATCGGCCGCACCGACCCCGTCCTGCTCACCGACCCGGTCGAGGGCCCGCGGCTGCTGCTGCTCGCCGGCCGCAGCTGGCGGGTCACCCACATCGACTGGAAACGCCGCCGCTGCTTTGTCGAACCTGCGACCGGCGGCGGTCGGGCCCGCTGGCTGACCTACGGCGATGGCGGGATGTCCTTCGAACTGGCTCGGGCAATGCGGGACGCCCTGCTCGGCACAGACCCGCCGGTGCCCCTCACCCGTCGAGCGGCGGAGCGGCTCGAGACCGTCCGCGACAACCACCTCAATGTCGTCCACCAGGGCGGAACGATGATCGTCCGGACGGAGGACCTGACCGACGTCCGCTGGTGGACCTGGGCCGGGGAACGAGCCAACCGCACCCTCGTCGCGAGTCTCGGCGACCTCGCCGACCCCACGCAGACACCGAACGCGGCCTATCTGCGTCTGCGCACCGACCTGACTCCGGCCGCCTGGAAAGCCTCGACGGCGGACCTGGCGTCCCGCCTGTGCCTGCCCCATGTGACTGACGAAGCGCTGGCTGGCCTGAAGTTCAATACTGCCCTACCCCCACGCCTGGCCGAAGCCACCCTCGCCACCCGCCTCGCCGACATCCCCGCCGCCACCACCGCCCTGCGCGAACCCGTCCGCTTCACCAACCTGGGTGCCTGACCGGTCTCTGCCCGCTGCCGCAGCCGACTACGACCTGCACCGCGTGATCCCAGCTGTCAGAACTGGAGGTCCGGGGCGTCGGGGAGGCCGAGGGCGGTCAGGAACGTGAAAAGCGCCTCCTCGGCGAAGTCGGCGGCGGTGTCCAGGGCGGCGGCCACGGCCGCGGGGTCGGGGATGAGGCCGGCTTCGGTCGCCCACGCGACGGCGGAGGGGGCGGATCGGGCCCCGGGCGGACCGGCGGTCGCGTAGAGGTGGTCGAGGGCGAGCCGCTCGCGTCGCCTGTAGTCGGCCGTGCTCTCGGTGTGCCGGATGCCGTTCTCGTCCCAGTGCTGGCGCGGCCCGTCCTCGGGCAGGAGACGCCAGGTGATGTTCTCGGCCATGATCCAGCCACCCCAGCGGCCGGTGCGCGAGCTGTGGCCGAGGAGCTGCGCGCCCTCGCTGTGCTTGATGACGGCGGCCAGAACCGGGTGCCCGGACTGCCTGGTCAGCCCTTGGAGGAGGCCGTCCCAGGCGCGGGGGAGATCCGGCGAGTTCCAGCCGTCGGGGCCGTGCTCGATCTGGACGACCTGCCATCCGCCCTTTCCGTGCCAGTGCCAGCTCGCCTTCGCTGCTGACGGTCGCAGCGCGGGGAGCTCGGTCAGCGGCCGGCTCGCACGCCCCACGACGTAGGTGCCCCAGAAACCCACATTCCCTCCAGGTCGGCGCCGGTGCTGCTGCAGACCGGCCTACCGCCACTGATCGTAGACAGCGGAGATCATGAAACGGCCTCGGAACATGTGGTCTCTTGCTGGGCGTCAAAGGGGCGCGACGGGGGTCCCCCCAGGAGTCAGCGGAGGTTGAGTCAGCGGAGGTGTAGCCGGCGTTCGGCGACGCCGACGGTCAGGCGCTGTCCCCAGGCGAGCGTGATCGTGTCGGATTCGATGCCGTCGCCGAAGACGACCAGCCGTTCGGATTCCACCTGGATCTCGATGCGGGCCGGTGCGGGCAGGAGGCCTTCGACCATGTTCGTGCCGGTGCTCGGTGACGGCCAGGCCTCCCGGACGAACCAGAGCAGGCCGGCGGTGTCGGGGGAGGGCAGCGGAAGACGGCTGCTCCGCTGCTGCCACACCGAGCGGCACCAGCCACTGCAGCCGGTTCCGGTCCCGACGAGCACGCCCGACGACGCCTGCCGCTCCGAGCGGACGGCGCCGGTGTGGTCCGGGGCAGCGAGCTGGTAGCGGGCGGTCTGGTGCGAGGGGTGTCCGACGTAGATCTCGTTGAGTGCCAGCAGCCGCTGGCCGTCGTCGGACACCGCCTCGACCATGGTGGCCGTCGCGGCCCTCATGGCCGCCGAGTGGACGGCCGGGCCGCCGTGGTCCTGTCCGACGCCCGGATAACCCGGACCGCCCGGACCGCGGGCTGCCGCGCTCGCTGTCGTCCGCAGCAGCCCGGCGAGCTCGCCGACCGTGTGGCGGGCCAGGACGCCCGGGTTGCGGCCGGGTTCCGGGTCGACGCCGATGACCGGCTGGCCGTCGAGGTACTTGGCCACGTTGGCGACCAGCCCGTCCTGGCCGACGCAGACGATCAGGTCGTCGGGCGCGAACAGGAAGCGGTCGAGGTCGGAGCGTTCCACCTCGCCTCGTCGCCAGTCGGCGGGCACGGCGGCGAGCGCGGCGCGGCGGGCCGCGGTCACGGCCGCGTCGCGGTCCCGTACCTCGGCCAGGTCCCGGCCGCGGCCGGCCAGGAAGAAGGCGGCCTGGCCGGCGGTGCCGTGCCGTTCGAGCAGCTCGGCGTACTCGGTGCGGCGGTGCACCAGGACGACCCGCGGGGCGAGGGTGCCCATCAGGCCGCACCGGTCTGCGCCGCACCAGCCTGTGTCGCGCCAGCCTGCGTCGCAGCGGTCCGCGTCGCGCCGGCCAGCCTGGTCAGCAGCTCGTTCAGGACGTCCGGAGTGATGGTCAGGGCCTGGATGTCGGGAAGGTTCCCGGCCAGGTCGCGGACGGCCAGGGTGATCGCCGTGCGGTTGTCGAGGTCGCGCAGGGCTGCCACCCGGGCCTGCTCGGCGGTGCCCTCGGCGGCGCCGATCCGTTCGATCTCCTCGGCTCGGGCCGCGGCGGCCAGGCGGGTCGCCTCGGCGTCGCCAACCGCGGTGAGGCGGGTGTGCTCGGCCCTGGCCTCCACCGCGATCCGGGCCGCGGCCGCCTTCTCGGTCGCGACCCGCTGGTCGTTGGCGCCGCGCTGGGCCACCAGGTCCGCCTCGCGGCGGGCGAGTTCGATCTGGTTCTGCATCTCGTTCTCGGCGATGCGGCGCTCCTGTTCGACGGCGAGCGCGCGCCGGCCGTAGGTCGCCCGGTCGGCCTCGGCCTGCATCTGTTCCCGGGTGGGCGTGCGCAGCGCCTTCTCCAGCTCGGGTTCGGGGCGTATCGCGACGACCCGGACACCGACGACCGCGATTCCGGTCGCGGCCAGCCGCTCGTCGGCGACGAGCCCGGCCGCGATGCGCTCGCGGACGGCCGGCACGCCGTCGACCAGGGCGTTGGTCAGCGTGGTGCGGGCCATCAGGTCGAAGGCGTGCTGCTGGGCGGTCTCGACGATGAGACCCCCGAGCTGTTCCAGCGGGGTCACGCGCCAGGCGCCGGTCTCCGGGTCGACGCCGAAGTCGAGCCGGCCGGCGGCCAGCGCGGGCTCGGCCACCCGGAAGGTGACGGTGGCCTGTACCGCGACGTCCTGGAAGTCGGACGTCCGGGCGTGGAAGAGCAGGGGGAGCTCCCGGTCGTCCACCGGGATCTCGCTGATGACCGCGGTGCGTGGCCGGTACCAGAAGCTCAGGCCGACCCCCTCGTGCCGGGTCTTCCCGCCGCTGACGTGGCGGACGTAGGCGGTCGGCGTGCCCCGCAGATGGCGCAGGAACGGGGCGCGGCTGATGTCGGCCACGGTGGCCTCCTCGCTGGTGGCTGGCCGGGGCGCCTGTCGGCGGAGCCGGCCCGGGTCGGTCGATCTCGTCAATATGACGATAAGAGGGGAGAGGGGTTTTCGTCAATATGACGAGAGTGCCGGGTACAGTCGGCTGTGTGACGGACGAGAGGCTGCCGGACGACGGGTACGTCGCCTACGGCGTGACGGTTGACCTGGTGATCCTGACGATCCGGGCTGACCAGCTGTGTGTGCTGTTGGTCCGGCGGGGGCTGGCGCCGTTCGCGGGTGCGCTGGCGCTGCCCGGCGGCTTCGTCCGCCCGGACGAGACTCTCGCCCAGGCCGCTCGTCGGGAGCTGGCGGAGGAGACCGGCCTGCTGCTGCCCGAGCTGCCGCCGCGGGGCTCCGCGTGGCCGGGCGTGCATCTGGAACAGCTGGCCGCCTACGGCGCGATCGACCGGGACCCGCGGGCGCGCATCCTGACGATCGCCTTCCTGGCCCTCGCGCCCGACCTGCCCGAGCCGCGGGGCGGCACGGATGCGGCGGCGGCCGAGTTCGTCCCCGTCGCCGCACTGCCCGGCCTGGGCGAGCTGGCCTTCGACCACGCGGAGATCCTCACCGACGGGGTGGAGCGGGCCCGGGCGAAGCTGGAGTACTCCACACTGGCCACCGCCTTCTGCCCGGCCGAGTTCACCGTGGCCGAGCTGCGCCGGGTCTACGAGACCGTCTGGGGCGCCCCGCTCGACGCGCGCAACTTCCACCGCAAGGTCACCGGCACGCCCGGCTTCCTGGAACCGGTGGGTCACTCGACCGCCCGGGACGGCGGCCGGCCCGCCGCGCTCTACCGCCGAGGCACGGCGGAACTCCTCCACCCTGCGATGCGCCGGCCGCCCGCGGTCGCACCCTGATGGTCCTGACCCTGATGGTCCTGCCGGTGCCGCGGCACTTCCTCATGCCCTGCAGGCAGATTCGATAGTCTGTTCAGGTTATGACGCACCCTCCTGTGGCAGACACCGCGCAGGCCCGTCCGGAGGCCGCGCCGAGTCCGCCGGAGGCCGCGCCGAGTCCGCCGGAGGCGGGGCGGGCCCGCCGCGCCGATGCCGCGCGTAACGAGCGGCGGCTGCTCGAGGTGGCGGTCGCGACGTTCGAGAGCGACGGCGTCGACGTGCCGCCGGAGAACATCGCCAGACTGGCCGGGGTCGGCGTCGGCACGTTGTACCGGCACTTCCCCACCCGTCGGGCCCTGCTGGCCGCTGTTGTCGCGGAACGGTTCGCCGAGCTGGCCGTGCGCGCCGACGAGCTGCTCGCGGAACCGGGCGTGGACCCGGGCGGCGCCGTCCGTGGCTGGCTGCTGGAGCTGGTCGCGGCCATGGGCCGTTTCAGGGGCCTCGCCGCGCAGTCTGCCGGGATCATGGCCCACGAGGAGCGGGTGGCGGCTCCGTGCGAGGCCATGCACGAGTCGTTCGGACGGCTGGTCTACCGCGCGAAGCGGGCGGGGGTCCTCCGGCACGATGTGTCGGTCGAGGACCTGCTGCTGCTGTCCTGTTCCGTCGCGTGGGCGGCCGAACAGGTCGAGGGCGGCGGCGCGTATGCCGAACGGTTGCTGGTGCTGGCTTTGGAAGGCGTCGAAAAGACAAAGCGATAGCCTGTTCCGTATGCAGCTCGCCCCCCGTGCACTCTCCTCCACCGACGTCGAGGCCATCAGGCAGACGATCGCGCTCGCGAACCACATCGTCGACAACATGCGGGGCGACCTGTTCGGCCGGGTCTTCACGGCCGATCTGCAGTTCGTGATCACGACCGACGGTGGTGACCAGGTGCTCACACTGGACGAGTTCCACCAGCAGCTGCGCCAGCTTCCCACCGACTACCCGCGTCCTGACCACCACACCCAGGACCTCGTCCTGTTCGAGAACGCGGACGGATCGGTCCGGGCCCGCAGCCGCTACCTCGCGGTGCGCCCGGACGCGACGGTCACCTCCGGTGACTGCCTCGACATCCTGGTCTGCACGGAGGAGGGCTGGCGGCTGCGGTACCGCCGGCTGGTGAAGCGGATCCCGCAGCCTGACGGCGGCCCCTACCCGGCGTCGCTGTCGGACGACTGGTGGCCCGCCGCGATCTGAGCGGCCGACAGCAGTGCCAGTGCCTCCTCGCGGGACGGGCCCATCGTGACCGCGTCCGCCTGGGTCCGTGCCCGCGCGGCCTCGGCCCGGGCCCGTACCACCGGGTCGTCGAACAGGGTCTCCACCGGTTCGAGCAGGGCCATTCTGCGCATGAGCGCACGGAGCAGGTCGGGATCCTTCGTCGCCGCGGGGATCAGGCCGCGGGTGATGAGGTCCTCCTCCTCGGCCGCGTCGAGGTCCGCGGCGGGCACGGGCTCGCCGCGCCACCGGTAGGACCGCAGCCGGTCCATCGTCGAGGCCGACCGGTACAGCGACGACGCCTCGGCTTCGACGCTGTCGTAGTAGGCCGCGGTCAGGGCCGCGATGTCGTCGCCGGGCCGGGCGAGCGTGTCGGCGGCCGCGGCGGCGTGGGTCAGCGCGATCGACGCGCCCCAGCCGAAGAACGGGTTCGTCGTGCACAGGGCGTCGCCCAGGACGAGCAGCCCCGCCGTCAGCGGGACGCCGTCGACCACGAAGTGCCGCCGCTGGTTGGCGAGCCCGGCCATCACCTGGACGTCCTGGACGGGGACACCGCCCGTGCCGGGATCAACCCAGCCGGCGATGGCCGGCACGGCGCCCGCGAGCCGCTCCCAGGCCCAGTTGTGCCGGAGGACCTTGAACTCCTTGTCCCAGGGCGGGCCGCCGATCGCGACACCGTAGGTCCCGTGGTCGCCGGGGAACGTCCAGCAGATCAGGTAGCCGAGGTCGGCTCGGGGAAAGCCGCTCTTCACCGTCCGTCGCCGGTCGCGCGCAGGTAGCGGGAGTAGTAGGTGAACTCGCACGCCTGCCGGTCCGCCGGCACGTCGACGCCCGCGCTCGCGAGCCACCCGGTGACCGGTGACCGGCGGCCGCCGCAGTCCAGGACGATGTCGGCGGCCAGCGTCGCGCCGCCGGTCAGCCGCACGCCTTCGACCCGCGGGCGGCCCCCGCTCGACAGCAGCAGCCCCCCGGCCCGCGCCGGCGTGACCAGCCGGATGCGGGAGTCGGCCTCGACACCGCGGCGCAGCGCGAGTTCGAACGCCGGCCGCCGGGAGAGAATCGCGGTGAACGCGGCGTCCTCGGGACGTCGCGCCGCCGCGGGCAGGAACGACGTCAGCGCGTTGAACGTCTCGATGCTGTCGGCCTTCAGGTGCGCGAGCACCTGGGGCGCGCGGGCTTCCAGAATTCCGCGCGAGCGCGCCGAGAAGCTGTGCGCGAACCTCCACTGCGGGACGGAGCGGCGTTCCCAGGCGGTGAACGCCTCGTCGCCGTCACCGATCTCGGGCATCACGTCCTGCTCGACGACGGTGACCTCGTGCCCGCCGTCGGCGAGGAAGAGCGCCGCGCCCAGCCCGGCGACGCCGGCGCCGATCACGACAACCCGGCGGCCGCTCACGTCCACACCCCGCCGGGGGTAAGGCGCTCGCGCAGGTGGTAGACGAGGTCGTCGGGATGGTTGCGGCTCTGGCTGTCCGGGTGGAACGAGGCGCTTGCCGGGGAGGGCGCGGCCGGCTCGTACCGTTCGAAACCGCTGTGCAGGATCACTCGGTGGGCGATCTTCCAGCTGCCGCGGCGCTCGAAACGGTCGAGCCAGCGAATGCCGCGCCAGTGGGTGACCTCACCCTCCGGCGTGGCGAAGACGTTGAGGGCGATCGCGTGCGACTCGGCGAACGCGACATCGCCCGCCAGCTCGATCAGGGTGCTGGGCGCGGTGAGGAACTTCGCCGTGAGCGGGGATTTCCGCGCGAGTTCGACGATCAGCTCCGCCAGCTCGCGCGCGTTGGAGTACGGCGGGGACGGCGCCCCGATGTGATGTTCGTAGATGACGTCGTCGTGAAAGGCGGTCGCCAGGGTCTCGGCGTCGAGACGTTCGATGCCACGGGCATAGCGCAGGACGACCTCGCGGATGTCCTGCTTGTCGAGCAGCTCCCGCAACCGGTCCTCCGTGGACGGCGCAGGTGTCGACGGGACAGGTGTCGACGGGACAGATGTCGACACCGCCGGCGTTGATGATGCCCCCGTGGACGGTGACTCGTCACCCGTCGGTACGGCGGCCGGCGATCCAGCCGTCATTGTTCCTCCACTCCAAGGTGTTTCAGGAGATCTCGGCGCAGCGCCTCGTAGGCAGTGCTGCCGCGGTGGCTCCTGCCGGCTTCCGAGGTGTCGACCTCGTACGTGAACGCACCGCCCTCCATCACGAGGACGCGGTGCCCGAGCAGGATCGCCTCGTCGACGTCGTGCGTCACCAGGACGGCGGCGGCCCCGTGGCGCTCGGCCAGCTCCCGGATCAGGCCCTGCATCGTGATGCGGGTGAGGGCGTCGAGTGACGCGAAGGGCTCGTCGAGCAGGAGCAGCCGCGGCTCGCGTACCAGCGCCCGCGCCAGCGCCACCCGTTGCGCCTGGCCACCGGAGAGGCTCTTGGGCCAGGCGTCGGCGTGTGTGTCGAGCCCGACCTCGGCCAGGGCAGCCCGTGCCCGGGCCGCCGACTCACGGTTGTTCGGCAGGCCGTAGCGGACGTTGAAGCCCACGCGTTTCCACGGCAGCAGACGTGGCTCCTGGAAGACGACGGCCACCCGGTCCGGGACGTCGACCGCGCCGAGGTCGGCCTTGTCCAGACCGGCCAGCGTGCGCAGCAGCGTGGTCTTGCCGCAGCCGCTGCGGCCCAGCAGACACACGAACTCGCCGTCGGCGACGGTGAGGTCGAGATTGTCGAGAACGACAGTGGAGCCGTAGGAACGCCGTAGTCTATATAACCTCTGGAGCCTACATCTAACGAGCACGTATATAATATTTTGTTGTTTCTTT
>NZ_JBFLUG010000162.1:0-14686 GCF_041008525.1 Parafrankia sp. FMc2
TATATTATACAACAAACAGACAACACACATATCGAATCATCGTGAGCCCATCGGCATCGACAGATGTGCATAAACCGCCCCACCAGGACGACTCACCCCTGCCCATGTCCGACGAGGGTTCCGAAACATCCGCGCGATCATCCCCCTCCCCGCCGGCGCACCGAAACCCACCAAAGCCGGCCCAGGCCGTCCTCCCGGCTCCCGTAACCGTCAGCCCGCACCCCGCCACACCGTCGGAAAGACCACCAGACGAGAGTTGACCATGACCGCTCACCAACAGCGAAAAGGTTAAAGATCAAGCTCAGGCGCGTGGTGGCCGCACGGCAGACTGGGCCGGTGAACTTGGACGTCGACTGGGGCCAGGTGCCCGACTCGGTGAAGGCCGCGGTGGACCGCGGGCTGAGACGGGCGCAGCGAGACGCGCTCGACGAGGTCGAGCAGATCCTCGACGCGGCGCTGCGGGTGGTCGAACGGGTCGCACCCGCCGAGCCCCGAGTGGCCGACATCGTCACCGAGGCCGGCACCTCAAACCAGACCTTCTACCGCTACTTCGCCGGCAAGAACGACCTGCTGCACGCCCTGATGGAACGCGGCGTCCTGCGCGCCCGCTCCTACCTGCGCCACCAGATGGCCAAGCACGCCGACCCCGCCGGTCAGATCGGCGCCTGGGTGGAGGGGCTACTGAGCCAGCTGGTCCGCCCGGACATCGCCCGGCCCAGCATGGCGCTGTCCCGGCTCACCCTTCCTGGTGGTATCGGCCAGCCCGGTCGCGCCAAGCTGGACGACCAGCTCGGCGAGCCCTTCGCCGCCGCGGGCCGGCCCCGTCCCGACCTCGACGCCCGCGCGGTGCAGCACACCGTCATCGGGGCGATGACCCGCCACGTCGGCGCCGGGACCATCCCCGACGAGACCGAGGTCCGTCACCTGGTCGCCTTCTGCGGCGCGGGCGTGACCAGCCGGCCTGTGCCGGCTGGGGAGGGATAGCCGACCCGATCTGGCATCGGCGCCCTGCGTCGGCGGTCAGCCGAAAAGGTTGACGGGGACGGCCTTACCGTCGCCATGCCACAGATAGGCGCTGGCTGCCCGCAGGTGGCGGTACCAGAGGTCCTCGGCGCCAGCGGCGTCCTTCACCTCGATCAGGTCGACGAGAGCCCTGTGCACCTTCACCGTGCTGCGCTCCGCCTCTTCCTGGGCAGGGCTGCCGATGGTCGGTTCGAGCCTCGACCAGGTGCTCTGTTCGATGATCTCGGAGAGCATCCTGATCAGGAGGGTGAGCGTGTAGTTGCCGGCCAGCCGGGCGACCAGGAGATGGAAGTCGTTGTGCAGGCGGATGGCCTCGGCCTGCTCGCTGGCGGCGTCGTGCTCGGCGAGCGCGGCTCGCAGCGCGCGCAGGTCCGCCCCAGTGCGCTGGCGGGCGAGCATGCCGGCGGCGGGCGGCTCCAGAAACTGGCGGGCCTCCCAGACATCCTGGAGGGCGGTACCGCGATGCTCAAGCACCAGCCCCGCGTAGCGGACCGCGACCTCGAGGCTGGGGCTCAGTACCCGCGCACCACCGCCGGGACCGCCGCGAACCGTGATCAGCGACTCCGCCTCCAGGATCCGGAAGGCCTCCCGCAGCGTTGATCGAGACACACCGAACTGCGCCAGCATCACCGCCTCGGACGGCAGCGCCTGGCCCTCGGGCAGTTCGCCCCGGATAATCCGTCGACGCAGGTCGGAAGCGACCAGCTCGGCCATCTTCGGGAGCCGCAACTGCCGGCCGACCGCCCCCTGGGAAGGACGGTGGTCACCAGCCTGGCCGTCTTCCCCCGCGGCGTCGCTGCCCGACGGCCCTCCCCTGGTGTGCTGGTCGGCAGACACCGGTTCCTCCTTTGTCGGGTCGCGGCATCGACACTACTAGTAGAAGTCGCCTCCTGATTCGCGCCGCGGCCACGGCCCGACCTCGGCCCCAGAACGCCGTTGCGCCCAGCAGGAAATACCAGCCGGACGTGGCGTCCCGCGCCGGCCACGACTTCCGACTGTCGATCATCATCGCGCCCAACGAGTTGTGCCCCGCGGTCCGGGCCTCGACAAGCCCGGTCCGTGGAGCGGCGACCCGGTCTGTCGCCAGCCGTGCGGTTGACAAGCGTCTCCGTGCCGGCAACGCCCTCGGCGTCCAGGCTCTGTCCATTCCAGGGCAAGGTTGCGAAGACTCCGGCGTGAGGATCAAACACCGGCGTTTTGTCAGCCAAACTCACGGTCCGCGCTCACACAGGCGGTGCTCCGGTCGGACGAGGTGGCCGCGGTGGGCACCGCTTCGAGGCCCACCGCGGCCACCGTCGATCTGTTGGCGGCTCGGCGCTAAGAAGCCGCAATGAAATAAGTTCTGTTCTTTGGACCCCTCGTAGGCCCGTGACCTGCGCCGATGCACGTCGCCATGCGGTTGTTGATCTATTACAGCTCCTAACCGAGCTTGTAGATCCCCGTCGCGTCAAGAGTCTTGAAGTTTGAAAGGGCGCCGTCGGGCGCCGCGTCGGCGACGAATCCGACCGTCGAGCAGATGTTCTTCGAGATTCCGGTTATGGCCGTGCCATCGCATTTGAACGTCGCTCCGCCACCCAGCGGGTACGGCGTCGCCGGCATGCTCTGGATCGCCTTGGTGATCCCGGCCGGCGTCACGTCCGTGCCTCCGCCGGCATTCACCGCCCGAATGAAGCCGAGCATGCCCTGGTAGCCGCTGACCACGTTGCCGTCCGTGGACAGACCGTCGCCGTACTTCTCGATCACGGCCTTGAACAGCTTGAACTCGTTGCCGTTCGGGTCGACGTTGGCCTGCGCCACGATCGTCACGCCCTCGTAGCCGCCGGGGATGGAGGCGCCCTTGTCGGTGCCGATGCAGCGGTCGACCGCAGTGATCGACGCCTTCGGGGCGATGGTCCGGATCGCCCGAATCGCGCTGACGCAGAAGGTCGGGTCACCGATGATGTGGAACAGGTCCGGATTCTTGGCGGCCTGGATCTGAGGTGTCATGTCGGCCGTGCCGGGTGGAATGGCGATCACCTCGACCGTGGCACCGATGTTGCGGAAGAAGATCGGCTCAAGCTCCTTGGCCGGGCCGCTGGCCGCCGGCACGTCGATCGCCAGAACGGCGGCCTTGGTCAGCTTGTGCGCCCGGGCGTAGGCGGCCGAGGTCCCGAACGAGGCGAGCGGGTTGCCCCAGACGAAGACGCCTGGGGTATTCAGGACCACCGAGCCGGGGGCGAGGCTCATGCCGACGGGGATGCCCGCGGGCTGGACGATCTTGATCCAGGGGTCGGTCTGGCCGGGGCTGCCGGCGGCGACCGCGGCGACGCCCTCCTGGACGAAGGTGTTGCCGCAGGCCTGCGCGGTGGCCGGCACGCTCTTGTCCTCGCAGGGCACCAGCTCGATCGGGTGCCCGCGCAGACCGCCGAGGTAGGCGTTGGCGTAGGCGACGGTCGCCTGGGCCGCTTTGATCTCGTCGGTGGTGTCGACGGTCTGGGTCTGCCCGGTGCTCACCCAGCCGATCTTGACGGGAGTGCCGGTCGCCGCCTTGGCGGTGCCAAGGATGGCGGCGTCGGCACCAGTGTCCGCGGTCCGATCGCCACCGGACCCGTCGTCGTCACCACCGCATGCCGCGGTGACCAGGGCAACGGCGGCCAGGCTCGCGGTCAGTGCCACGCGAAGCCGGCCGCCCGTCGGCGGTGCACCTAACAAACGCATCATGAGCTCCTTGGTTTATCGGATTACTCGCCGGTGGGAATTCATCTGGCGGCAGGGAGACAGCCCGCCCGACCGCGCGTCCAAAAGCCGGCCACGGTGGGAGGAGGACCCCCAGGGCGCGGGGGGCAGGGTGGCGCGAGACGGGGTCAGGCCGGCGCCGGAGCGGTACCGGCGCCGAGGTAGGCGGCTTCCAGCGCTTCGGGGTCGGCGGCGAGTTCGGCGGCGGGCCCGCTGCGCACCACCTCGCCGTGCACGAGGACGACGGCCCGGTCGGCCACCTCGAGCGCGAGCCGCACGTGCTGCTCGACCAGGACGACCACCGCCCCGGTCTCGTCGGCGATCCGGCGGACCACCGGAAGCAGCCCTTCGACGATCACCGGTGCGAGGCCCATGCTCATCTCGTCGATGAGCAGGACCCGCGGCCTCTGCACGAGCGCGCGGGCGACGGCGAGCATCTGCTGCTCGCCGCCGGACAGCGCCCCGGCGGGCACGCCGAGACGCGGCGCGAGCGCCGGGAACAGATCGACGACTTCGTCGAGGGTATAACCGCCCGGGCGGTTGGCGACCGTGAGGTTCTCCCGGACCAGCAGTGTCGAAAACAGGGACCGGTCGTCGGGGACGAGCACGAGGCCGGCCCGGTTGGCCGCCGCCGGCCGGGCGGACGCCAGCACCTTCCCGTCGACGAGGACCTCGCCACTGAGCCGTGGCAGCAGCCCGGCAAGCGTAAGCATCAGTGTCGTCTTGCCCGCCCCGTTCGGACCGAGCACCCCGACGACGGTCCCCGGCTCGGCCACCAGGTCGAGCGAGCGGACCACGCGGACGGCGCCATATCCGGCTGCAAGCCCACGGACCTCCAGCAGCGGACCCCCGGTCATGCCGTCACCTCCTGCGCGCTGGTCCGACCGTTTCGCCCGCCGCCGTTGGCGCCGCCGTCCGCTGGCAGGTCGCCTGTCGCGGCGTCCTGCTGGCTGGCCGCATGGGTGCTGCCCAGGTATGCCTCGGCGACCGCTGGGTTGGCACGTATCTGGGCCGGCGTACCGTGGGCGATCACCTTGCCGAAGTTGAGGACATGGATCTCGTCGCACAGGGACAGCACCAGGCTCATGTCGTGCTCGACCATGAGGATGGTGACACCGCTGTCGCGCACGACGCGCAGTCGCTCGGCCAGCCACTGGCTCTCGGTCGTGTCCAGGCCGCCGGCCGGCTCGTCGAGCAGCAGCACCCGCGGGCGGCCGACCAGCGCTCGCGCGATCGACACCAGTTGACGCTGTCCCTGGGAGAGCTCGCCCGCCGCCCGGTCGGCGACGTCGGTCAGGCCCAGCAGGTCCAGGGTGTGCGCGAGGTCGTCGTCGCCCTTCCCGGAGCGCCGCCCGGTGGAGGCGGTCAGGCCGACGGTGACGTTCTCCCGGACGCTGAGGTCCTCGTAGAGCTCGATGGCCTGGAAGGTGCGGCCGAGGCCGGCACGGATCCGCTCGTGCGGGCGCTTCGCCGTCAGGTCGGTGCCACCGAGGTGGACGGTGCCACCCGCACGGGCGAACCCGCTGACCGCGTCGATGGCGGTTGTCTTGCCGGCGCCGTTCGGCCCGATCAGACCGACGATACGGCCGGCGCCGACGTCGAAGGAGACGTCATCGACCGCGACGACGCCGCCGTAGCGGACCGTGAGGCCACGCACCGCCAGCAGGTCCGGCCGTCCGTCGGCCGGGCTCGCCGCGACCGCCTCCGGCGCGACGCCCGAGACGGCCTCGCTCAAGCCAGCGGTGCCGGCGACCGCGGTCGCCGACACGGCGACGGCGACGGCCCCGACGCCGGCGACGGCGGGCCGCCTGGCGGCGCGGCGCTTCTCCAGCAGCTCGTGGGCCGGGCCGACGACACCCTCCGGGTTGAAGATCACTGTTATGACCAGCAGTACCGCGGCCACGACCTCGTACCACAACCCGGTCGAGACCGCCTTGCCGATCAGCACGTAGAGGATGCCGTTGATGGCGGTGACGCCGGCGAGCAGGCCGCCGGAAACCGACGTGGTACCAGCCAGGTAGACGGTGCCGAAGAAGGTCAGGCCGAGGATCGCGGTGAACGGGTCGAAGGTGACGTTGCCAGCCTCGTAGGCCAGCAACGCGCCGCCAATGCCGGCGATGAACGCGCCGATCGCGAACGCCGCGATCTTGACCCGCACGACGTCGACGCCCGACGCCGCCGCCGAGCGCTCGTTCGCGCGCACTGCGAGCATCCGCGAGCCCAGCCGGCTGGTACGCAGCCAGGCGACTCCGAGCGCGGTCAGCACGAGCACGACCAGCGCCATTACCCCGAACGTGGAGCGGGGGAAATCGGTGCCCGTGCCAACGCCGAGGTCCCATCCGAAGATCTTCGGGGCGGGGACGGCGAGGCCGTCCGAGCCGACGATGTCGAGGTTACGGAACCACAGCGCCTCGACGGCGAACGCGAGCGCGAGCGTCACCACGGCCAGTGTCAGGCCGCGGATGCGCAACGCCGGCAGCCCGATGACCACACCGACCACGGTCGCGCCGAGCGCGGCGAGCAGCGGGGCGAACGGAAACGGGACATGGAGGTTGTCGGCCAGCGGGGGGACCAGGAACGCCGCCACACCGGCCAGCGGCAGCTGGGCGAAGGTCACCTGGCCCGCATAGCCCGTCACCACCACGACCGACAGTCCGACGACCGCGTAGAGCAGCGAGGAGATCAGCCCGAGGCGCAGGTCGCTGGCCAAGGTGAACAGCCCGACGAGCGCCAGCGCCGTCGGCACCGCGGTCGGGACCAGCAGACGGCGTGGCCGCGGTGCCCGGCCCAGATTGGCGACGATGACCGCACCGCGCCCGGGCAGCGGGTGGGCCCGCGCGACAAGGACGAGGAGGATCAGCAGGAGCGGGACGAGTTCGGGCAGCCCGGAGGCGGGCAGCCAGTCGAAGTCGGTCTGTAGGTACTGGGCCTCCGACTGCAGCGCGCCGATGACGATGCCAGCGACGACCGCGACGACCCCGTTACGGAACCCGCCGATGACGGCGGCCGCGAGCGCCGGGACGATGAACAGCGTGTAGGAGACCGGGATCAGCGGCACCATCGGAGCGATCAGGACACCGGCGAGACCGGCGGTCGCCGAGCTGATCATCCAGTTGCCGGCGGCGATCCGGTCCGGTGAGACGCCGCTGAGATAGGCACCCTTCTCGGTCTCGGCGGCAGCCCGGGTGGCAAGACCGAACCTGGTCCAGCGGAAGACCAACGCGAGCATGAGCGCGAGGACGAGCACCGTCAGAGCGAAGTAGACCCGGTCACTGGAGACGCTCAGCGACCCGACGGTCCACAGATCCGCCGGGAACACCGGCGGCGCCGCGACCAGCGTGGTCCCGAGCTTCGCGGCGATCAGCGCGGTCAGGAGGAGTGACACGCCGAGCGCCGCGATGGCCTTGGCGACCGGCGGCGCGTTACGCAACGGCCGAAATATCAAAAGATGCAGGACCAGGCCGAGCAGCGCGGCGAACACCACCGCGGCCAGCAACGCCGGCCACAGCGACAGTTTGCCGCCGACACTCACTGTGTCGGGCAGGCCCGGGATGAGCAGGATCAGTTCGCCTCCCCGTAGGTAGGCGTACACATACGCGGTGATCAGCGCGATGCTGCCGGTCGCGAAGTTGATGATGCCGGAACTGCGGTACGTGAGGGTGAGCGCGAGGGCCAGCGCGCCGAACACCGCTCCGTTCCCGAGTCCGAGTAACAGGAACCTGACGTGATCGGTCATGGTCTCTCCGGGTGATCGTCCCGGTCAGCTGGGACAGCGATGCGACGGGTCGCTCCCGCGCGTCGGACACCTCGCGGCCGGGACGTCGGCGGGTCACGCCACCCCGGCAGCCCACGAGGAAACTAGTTGGATGAATGTGTCTTACCTCGCGTCGGCTGTCAACGCATGGCCGCTAGTGCTGTGGCCGGGTTGGTTCGCGGTGTTGTGGGTGGTGGTGGCCGGGCAGGCCGGTGGAAGAGGTATCCGGTCTGACCTGGGGGTGTGTGATGGCAGCGCCAGTCAGGGTCCGCAGACTGACTGATCAGGAAGGGCAGCGGCTGCAACGGGTCGTGCGTCGGGGGACGACCAGCACGGTGCGTTATCGACGGGCGATGATGCTACTGGCCTCGGCGGGTGGGAACAGTGTGCCGGTGATCGCCCGGCTGGTCGCCGCGGACGAGGACACGGTCCGCGCGGTGATCCACCGGTTCAACGAGGAGGGGCTGGCCTGTCTGGACCCTCGGTGGGCGGGAGGCCGTCCCCGCCTGCTCGGTCCTGACGATGAGGAGTTCGTCGTCGCGACGGCCACCACCCGTCCGGTCCGACTCGGGCAGCCGTTCGCCTGCTGGTCGCTGCGCAGACTCGTCGCCTACCTGCGTCGGGCACCGGGGCGGGTGATCAGGGTCGGCCGGGAGACGTTGCGGTGTCTGCCGGCCCGCCGCGGGGTGAGCTTCCAACGGACCAAGACGTGGAGGAGTCCACCGACCCTGACCGGGATGTCAAACTCGACCGGATCGAGCAGGTTCTTGAGGGGTTCCCGGACCGGACGTTCGCGTTCGACGAGTTCGGGCCGTTGGGGATCCGTCCGACCGGCGGTGTCTGCTGGGCCCGGCAGGGCCATCCGCAGCGGGTGGCGGCGACCTACCACCGCACCGAGGGGGTGACCTACTTCCACGGCTGCTACTCGGTGGGTGGGGACCGGCTGTGGGAGTCAACCGCCGCCGCAAGGGTGCCGCTCCGAGCCTGGCCGCGTTGCGGTCGATCCGCCAGGCCTGCCCGGACGGCACCCCGATTTACATCATCCTGGATGACCTCTCCGCGCACACGGGACGAAGGATCCGGTCCTGGGCGCGGCGGAACAGGGTCGAGTTGTGTTCCACCCCGACCTACGCGTCCTGGGCGAACCCGATCGAGGCGCACTTCGGCGGGTTGCGCCGGTTCACAATCGCTAACAGCGAGCATCCGAACCACACCGTCCAGATCCGTGCGTTGCACGACTACCTGCGCTGGCGTAACGCTCACGCCCGCCATCCCGATGTGCTGGCCGCCCAGCGCCGTGAACGCGCCCGGGTCCGCAGTGAGAAGCACGTCCGTTGGGGTGGCCGTCGCCTGCCTACCGCAGCATGATCACAAAAGCCGGTGAACATATCGGGCCACAGCACTAGAAGGAGCTTCCAGCGAGGTCAGGACCGCTCACGCGGAAGGCCCAGGGCCCGCTCCGCGAGGATGGTCCGCTGCACCTCGGACGTGCCGGCGTAGATCGTGCCGGCACGGGCGTTCAGGGAGACCTCCCACCAGCTGCGCGATGACTCGGGGTCGGCGCCGGGGTCGTCGGTGCGCATCGGCTTCGACGGGCCCTTGCCGGTGGGGACCAGCCCATCGAGCCCCTCGATGTCCAGGGCGAGCTGGGTGACCTCACGGTGGTACTCGCTCCAGTAGAGCTTGGACACCGACGAGGCGTGGCCGAGTTCGCCGCCGGACAGGACGTCGGACAGGACGCGGTAGCCGAGGAAGCGCATCACCTCGACCCTCGCCCGGCAGTAGGCGAGCCTGCGGCGTACGACCGGATCCGCGGCCGCGCCCCGCCGGCGGGCGAGCTCCACCAGCCGGTCGAGCTCGGCACGGAACAGGATCGGGTTCGTCGCCGCCTCCTCGCCGCGTTCGAACGTGAGCAGCGTCGACGCGACCTTCCAGCCGTCGCCCGGCTTCCCGACGATCGCGTCCACCGGGATCCGCATGTCGGTGAAGAAGACCTCGCAGAAGTCGGTGCCGCCGGTCATGTGCCGGATCGGGCGGACTTCGATGCCGGGACGGTCCACCGGCACGAGCAGGAACGACAGCCCGCGGTGGCGGGGCACGTCCGGGTCGGTGCGGGCCAGCACGAAGATGCCGGTGCTGCGGTCCGCGCCCGAGGTCCAGATCTTCTGCCCGTCGATCACCCACTCGTCGCCGTCGAGGCGCGCGCGGGTCGCCACCGACGCGAGGTCGGAGCCGGCACCCGGCTCGGAGAATCCCTGGCACCAGCGCTGCTCGCCGGACAGCAGCGCCGGGAGGATCTCCCGCTTCTGCTCCTCGGTCCCGTAGCGCAGCAGGGTGTTACCCAGCATCTTCAGGCCGGTGGAGTCCTGCGGCAGCACACCGAACGGCACGCCGGCCCGGGTCAGTTCCTCGACCAGCACCACTTGGTGCAGCGTCGTCAGCCCTCGACCTCCGTACTCGACCGGCCAGGCCACCCCCAGCAGTCCGCGCCGGTAGAGCGTCTGGCGCCACTGCCGGACGAACACCGCGGTCGCCGCCATGTCCGGGATCGCGCCAGTGCCGCGCCAGCCATCCGGCAGCTCCTCCACGAGCACCGCCCTGACCTCGGCACGGAACTCCTCCACCTCGGCGGGGTACGTCGTGTCCACTCAGCCTCCCGTTCGTTAACCGACTCCGACCCAATTAGATATACGATGCCTATCATCTAGCTTCATATCCATCATCTCAGTCCGACGGTCGCGCCTCGCCCTGCCGTGCGGGCCGTTGGGCACGCTTCCGCGGATGTGAGTCGTCGATCGCGACGAGGTCCTCCGCGGCCGAGAGGGAGGCCCAGTGCGCTTCCGGTTCAATCCCGAGCACGAGGAGCTGCGCCGTGCCGTGCGGCGCTTCTTCGCCGACCTTGCCGGCGAGCCGGCGCTGCGCCGCGACATGGCGACCGAGGCCGGCTGGGACCCGGCCGTCTGGCGACGCGTGTGCGACGAGCTGGAGCTGCCGGCGCTCGCCGTCCCGGAGGAGCACGGCGGCGCCGGGTTTGGCCTCGTCGAGCTCGGCATCGCGCTGGGCGAGGCGGGACGTGTCCTCCTGTGCGGCCCCCTGCTGTCGACCTCGATCGCGATCCAGGCGCTGCTCGCGGCCGACGACCCGGACGCGGCCGCCGCCCACCTGCCCAGCCTGGCCGCCGGCACAACCATCGGTAGCCTGGCTGCCCGCGAACAGAGACGAGACTGGGACGCGGCGCCCGCCACCCTCGCGACGCCAGGACCCGACGGCTGGACCCTGACCGGCCGTAAGGACTGGGTGCTCGACGGCCACACCGCCCAGCTGCTCATCGTGACCGCCACCGCCGGCACCGACGTCACCGCGGAGGGTCCGGCCACATCGCTCTTCCTCGTCGACGCGGGTGCGGCGGGCCTGTCGGCCCGCCCGCTCGGCACCGTCGACCCGACCAGGAAGGCCGCCGAGGTGACATTCGACGCCACGCCGGCGACACCGCTCGGCACCGTGGGCGGTGGAGACGAACCGCTTCGGCGCACGTTGGACCGCGCGGTCACGCTGCTGGCCGCGGAACAGGTCGGAGTGGCCCGGACGTGCCTTGCGTCCGCGACCACCTACGCCGGTCAGCGCCACCAGTTCGGCCGGCCCATCGGCTCGTTTCAAGCGATCAAGCACAAGCTCGCGGACGTGCTGCTGGAGGTCGAGGCGGCGGAAGCCGCGGCAATGTACGCGACCTGGGCGGCTGACAACCGGCCGGACGAACTGGCCGAGGCGGCTTGCGTCGCCGGTGCGACCTGCTCGGAGGCCGCGCTGCTGTCAGCTGGGGAGAGCATCCAGGTACATGGCGGTATGGGCGTCACCTGGGAGCACTCGGCTCACCTGTTCCTGAAACGGGCCACCGTCAGCCGGCTGCTGCTACGGTCCCCCGCGCAGCATCTGGACCGGCTCGCGCGACTCACCGGGATCGACGACGCGTTCCCGCCGGGCCCGGCCGCCGGGCCCGCCCCGGGCACGGACGTGACCGCCAACGGGCACCTGACCGCTGACGGCGCGGGCCAGCGCGACCTGACCACCCCGGCCGCTGTCGCCGGCTGACCTTTACCAGCTCTCCGCACTTCGTTAGAAACCGCTGCCGGTGGGTCACCGAGTGTGCTCGGGTGTTGTAGCGGTGCGTAGCCAGAGTGGGCGGCTGAGCCGGGAGGCCGCGTAGCGAGCGCGGCGCTGCTGGTTGGCCACGTTCGTCAGCCCGAACGCCGACCGGTAGACCAGCTTGATCAGCCGGTTGACGCCCTCGGCGGTGGCGTTCGACAGGCCGTAGAAGACCGCGTTGCCGATCTCCTCACGCCAGAAGGAGATCGTCTCGGCCAGGGTGACGACCTCGGGCACGGTCTCGCCGACCGTGGCGCAGTGCGTGAGGAACCTGGTCAGCGCGGTGCTGATCCGCCCACGGCCGGTCGGGCGGCCGGTATGGGTCGGCGTGAGCGCAAACACCGCGCGCAGCAGTTCCTTCGCCTTGTGGACCGCGGCGAGCTGGCGCCCGGCGTCACCGAGGTCCGCGAGCAGACAGCGCAGCCGGCCGCGGTCCGGTACTCGGCCTGGCCGAGCAGGCCGCTGCTACCCGACGAGTCGACGAACACCGTCTGCCACCGGTCGGCGTCCTCCACCCACCGGCCCAGCACGGCGTCCCAGTGATACAATGTCCTGCCCCGGCGATGATCGTCGATCCCCAGCACGCCGACCAGCGGCAACGGCCCGGACACCGACCGGCGGACCCGGCGCGGCGGCCTCACGCAGATCGAACAGGCCGCCGCCGCTCCCGCGTGACCCTCCCGCCCGGCGCTCTCACCGGCCTCGGGACGCTCGGGATCCTCGGTGGGTGCGGCCGACGCGACACCCTCGCCGGGGTCGGTGATTACGATCCCGGCCGTCTCGGCGAGGCGGACGAACGCCTCGTGCGCCGTGTGCCAGGAGATCCCGAGCGTGTCGGCGAGCCGGCTGGCCGCGACCAGCCAGTCACCGCACAGATGGCCGATCGTCTCCCGGCCCGGCGTCGATACCCGGGCCCCACTCGAAGCGACCGGCCCATCCTCGGTGAAGCTGTCCCGATCACAGGCACCGTTCTCACAGTAGAACCGGCGCTTGCACCAAGTCAGCGTCATCGGCACGACCACCAGGTGCACCAGCCGCTGGCCGCCGGCCTCCTTGACCCGCTCCGCGGGCACCCCGCACTCCGGACAGCACGCGGCCACACCCGCAGCCGTCACCAGGTGGGCCGACCACCGGCCGTCCGCCTCACGTTCAAGCTCGACGACCTCGACTCCGCCAAGCCCACACAGCTCCGCGACCACAGCACCGCTAATATCCGACACGCGCACCCGTTCACCTGGAGATCATGGCCCTTCGCAAGACGTGATCTTTCCAGGTGACGGGTGCGCTCCCTTTTCCCAGCCTGCCGACGACTACGCCACGCCACGCCACCATAGGCAATCACGATCCGTCAGACCACGGACACGATCTCTAGCGAGGTGCGGAGGGCCAGTAAAAACGGTGTCGTCGGCCTGACCACGGCCGCGGGCCTTCAGTACGCGAAGCGCGGCATCCGGGTGAACGCGGTCGCGCCAGGCAACATCGCCACAGGTATCACCGAACGGGCCCGCGAGTATCTGACGCCCGAGCAATACCGCCGGATGGAGACCGCGATGCCCGTTGGGCGGCTGGGTCGGGCGGAGGAGATCGCCGAGCTCGTCGTCTGACTCTGCTCGGACGCGGCATCATTGATCAACGCGACCCTCGTAGCCGCCGGTACAGGCTTGCACGTACCCTGAGCTTTCGCGGTGTGTCATCTTGTCTCGTGGTCTGCCCCGCGAATGAACCCGCCAGATCGGGCTGAGGCAACCGCGAAGGCATGCTAGGTGAACATGTCAACGACGATGGTCGTGGCGGAGCGTAGCAGGTATTCGTTCGCGCCGCTCAGGTGACGGTGCCACAGCCGTTCAGCTCCGGCCATGTCCCCCGTCTCGATCAGGTCGACGACCTTCGCGTGCGCTGCGCGGCTTTTCTTCACCGCGGAGGCGAGTTCGGGCGAGCCGGTGTCTGCTTCGACTCTGGAGCGATCGGCCTGTTCAACGATGTGTTCCAGCATGCGCATGAGTACAAGCAGGGTCTGGTTTCCAACGAGCTCGACGAGCAGCGTGTGAAACCGTTCGAGCCGACGCAGCGTCGGAAGCGGCGCGACAGCGGGGTCGCCCGGCCATGGCTCCTCGATGTGCGCGCGCAGCCGCGCGACATCGTCGTCGGTGTGGCTGGCCGCGAGCTGGCGGACGGCCCTCGGCTCGATGACGGCGCGGGCCGCCAGGACGTCGGCCAGTGTGATGCCCTGGTGCTGCAGGATCAGCCCGGCGTACCGGGAGGCGACATCCAGGTTTGGGGGTCGCATCCGTACCCCACCGCCCGGGCCGCGGCGCACGGTGATCAGCGACTCGGTCTCCAGTATCCGGAACGCCTCGCGCAGCGTCGGCCGGGAGATCTCGAACTGCCGCATCAGCTCGCTCTCGGACGGCAGCGCCTCACCTTCGGCAAGCTCGCCCCGCACGATCTGGCGCCGCAGATGGTCCGCGACCAGCTCGGCCATCTTCGGCAGGCGTAGCTGGCGCACGGCCGGGGCCAGGACGGCCCTCGCCGGCGTTCCCATCTCGGGCATCTCGTAGGTCCTCACAGCGCCGACGTCTCGCGGGCGACCTCGATGACGCGGGCACCCAGCGCTTCCTCCCAGTCATCCAAATCTACTGCAGCCGGCTCAGGCGCACGGCCTGCCCGGCAGGACACCGGGCATCGCGCAGGAGATGGCAGGCCCTCCCGGCGGAGCCCATGCCGCCCGGTCGCACGCAACGCGCGCCCCGCCCATCGTCGGGGCCGCGGGCACCTCTGTCCCGGATGTCAGCCGGACACGGCGAGGAACTGTGGTGCTGGTCCGTCTGAGCCGCGGTACCGAGGAGGACGTGACCGTTGGGGGGGCGCGAGGCGCGTCCCGCGCCCCCAACGTAGCCGCCTAGTGCAACGTTCCTCAAAGGTAGTACACAAAGCGGCGGCGACGTGTGCGGGTGGGTGGTGGTGGCCGTCCCCAGACCCAGGGCTTGGCGTGGGTGTTGAGCTGGGTGGTGGCCAGGTCGACGGCATGGATGATCTCGTCGGGGTCGGCGA
>NZ_JBFLUG010000163.1:0-14318 GCF_041008525.1 Parafrankia sp. FMc2
CGCACGCCCGGCCCCCGCACGCCCGGCCCCCGCACGTCGGGCGGCACCGCATCCAGTGGTGGCACCGCGTCCGGCCACCTCCCCGCCGGCGCGACCCGGCCGCCGGAGGACCCCGGCCGGCCCTGGGCCGGACCCGCGGCTGGTATCGATAGCGGACCTGCTCACCCCGGCAGCCGGCGACGGGGCGCGGCGGTGAGCTGCCCCGCCCGGCACATCGCCGGCAACCTCGTGTGGACCGACCGGGGCAGCGTCCTGGCGGTCTGGCGCATCGTCCCGGTGACCTACGCCCACGCCTCACGCGCCGACAAACTCAAGCTCTTCCACGAGACCCGCGCGGTGCTCGCACAGCTGCGCGGCGAGGCGATGCTGCTGTCGCTGACCGTCCCGATCGACCCGGTCGCCACGGTGGAACGCATGGTCGCCGGCGTCGACCTGGAAACGCACCCCGCCTGGGTCGACGCCGCCGACGCGACCCTGGACCTGCTCGCCGACTCCGAGCTGTACGACCGGGTCCGGTTCCTGGTCGTGGACCTTCCCGCCCCCACCCTGCGCGCCGGGCTCACCGCCGCACTGGCAGCCGCGTCCACCCGGGTCACCGCCTCGTTCGGACTGCCCGCCACCCAACCCGGCGCCGCGGAGGTGCGCCGCCGCCGCCAGCAGGAAGCCGACTACTTCACCCGGTTCGGGTCCGCCCGCCTGCGCCGCGCCACCGCCATCGAAGTCGCCTGGATCTACGCCCGGGCGTGGCGACGCGGCCTGGGGGACCTGCCTCTCGACGGCCCCGACGCCGACCTGGCCCACGGCGACCCCGTCCACGACCCGGACCGGGCACGGTTCGCCGTCGAGGCACGTCTGCACGGCAACCGGCTCCGCGGCCCGGCGCTGACCGCCCTCGACGAGGCGGTCACCTTCGAAGGCGGGCAGCGCACCGAACGAGGCCGCCGCACCGGATGGGCCCGTACCGACGGGATCCACCGCCACGTGCAGATCAGCAGCGCGTTCGGCACCGGCTACCAGGCAGCCGGCGTCCTGGCCGACCTGCCCGACACGTTCACCTTCCCCGACGGGGCGGAGTGGTTCGCCGCCGCCGACGCGGTCGCCGACCCGGTCGACTGGTACGCCCGGCTGCGGGTCATCCCCAACGCCGACGCCAAACGCGGCGCGCGACGCAAGCTGCGCCAGCTCATCTCCCAGCAGTCAGAGTGGGCCGGGGAGAACGCCGGCCTGCCGACCAGCCTGGGCAAGGCCATCGACGCCCTCGACGACGAACAGGCCGAACTCGACGCCTCCTCCGACCCGCTGCTCGCCGCCAGCCTGGTGTTCTCCGTCGCCGCCGCCGACCGCGACGACACCGACCGGCAGATCAGCCAGCTCCAGGCCGTGTTCGCCGGTGGCGAGTACCGCCTGGCCCGCCCCATCGGCGACCAGGAAGCCCTCTACGAGGCAGGCAAGCCCGGCAGCCCGCTGCCACGGGTCTGCCGCGACTTCGAACAGATGATCACCCCGCGGCAGCTGGCGGCCGGCAACCCGTTCGCCGGCACCGACCTCGGCGACCCCACCGGCATCCTGTTCGGGGTCTCCCTCGACGGCGGCACCGTCCGCCCGGTCCTGCTCGACCCCGCCCGCGGCCCCGCCACCGACCGCTCCGGCTCGATCGCGATCACCGCCGCGCTCGGCGCCGGCAAGTCGTTCTCCCTGAAGTACCTGGCCTGGGCGACGCTGGCCCGCGGCGGCCAGTTCACCACCCTGGACCGCACCGAACACGGCGAATGGGTCCAGTTCGCCCGGGCCGCGCCCGGTGTCACCGAGATCGTCACCCTCACCGCGGACGCGCACATCAGCGTCGACCCGCTGCAGATCTTCGCCGGCGACGACGCGCTGCAGTACGCCACCGGGTTCCTGTGCCTGCTGCTCGGCATCGGCATCCAGGACGTCGAAGGCGACGTGCTGACCGCCGCCGTCAAAACCGTCCTCGCCGCACGCACCCCCCGCGCCGCCGGCGTGCTCACCGTCCTGGAGGAACGCGCCGCCGCCGAACGTGGACGCCGCCTCGGCGACGCCGCCGAACTCGTCGCCGGCCGGCTACGCGGCAGGATGAGCGAACGCCTGTCCCGGGTGATCTTCGGGGACGGCCCGCCGCTGCGACTGTCCCACGCCGACTCGGTGATCCTGTGGACCCCCGGACTCAAGCCCCCGCCGCGGGAGGTGCTGCTCTCCCCCGAACTGTCCCGCCGGCTGCTCGGCGAACAGCTCCTCGCCCAGGCGATGGTCTACCTCTCCGCCGCGATCATGCGCAAGATCGCGTTCACGGACCGGTCCCGGTTCGGTGCCATGTGCCTGGACGAGGTGTCGTTCCTGACCGCCTCGGTGGAAGGCGCCCAGCTCCTCGAGGAAGGGCTGCGCGAGTCACGGCGCGCGAACGCCGCGGTGTGGGTCGCCGCCCAGGACGTCGCCTCCCTCGGCGAACCACGCCTGCGGGCCCTCATCCCGATCCGCCTCGCCGGACGCCAGGGCAACCGCTACGCCGCCGAACAGGCCCTGGAACTGCTCGGCATGGACGTCGACGACGAGCACATCACCGCCCTGCAGGAGATCAACCCCGACCCCGCCCGCCAGCCGGAACGGGTCGGGGAGATGTACCTGCGGGACCTCGACGGCCGGGTCGGCTTCATCCAGGTCCTTCCCCCGCAGCTACCGGGCCTGCTCGCCAGCTGGGACAGCAACCCCCGCACCGCAGCCGCAGGCGAACGTCCGGCACCCCCCGGCGCCACCCAGGCAACCACCGCCGCGGGCCCGGCGCCCACCGCGGCGCCCTCCGGCGTCACCCCCGCACCAGCCCGGCGACCCGCACCCGCCCGACGATCCGCACCCGCACCCGCACCGGGAGCGGACCGGGCGTCCCCGGAACCGGCACCCGACGGCGCGTCCCCGACGCCGCGGCGCGAACGATCCGCCCGGCCCGCCGACGCCGACACCGACGTCCAGCCGGTCTCCCTCGCCGACCAGCTGACACTGGCCCCACCATGGCGTTCCGTGCCGCCACGGCGCCCATGACGGCTCCGCGCCGCCGGCGGCCACCGCCGCGGCGCCTGACCACCCTCACCATGATGATCTTCATCGTTCTTGTCGCGTGCGCCCCGGCAACCCGCGCGGATCCGGGCAGCGGCACGACGACGGACCAGCAGACCGAATCCACCCCACCGCCGGCCACGACCACCCCGCCCACGGCTGACACCGCCAGCCCGACGGGTACGGACGCCCCGGACACACCCACCCCCGCAGGCGATGCCGAGTCGACCCCCACCGCACAAACCCCCACCGACCCAGCCGTCGACGACGGAGACAAACCCCCCACCGGGATCGACGGGGCACTGTTCGGTGACGACCCCACCTGCGTCGCCGGCACACCCGTCGAGAGCCTGGACTGCGTCCCGATCGACCACTTCGACATCTGGTACGACGGCGGGCACGTCTGGTCCTACATCACCAAGGCCACCGGCCTGCTCACCCAGGTGACGTTCGGCGCCGACCGGCTCGCGATCCGGGCGTCCAACACCGTCCTGCTCGAAGCGCTCACGTTCGGCATCGCCGACTATCTGATCGACCCCGTCGAGCAGGTCGCCCACGACTACGAGAACAACATCCTGCTCCGGTTCGGTCTCCCCAGCCTGTTCCTGCTGCTGTCCCAGGCCTGGGCCGGCTACAAACTGGTCCAGGGGCGCATCGCCGGCGGCGTGTCCGAAGCAGTCACCGGCCTGGTCATCGCCACCTTCTCCGCCGGCATCCTCGCCACCCCGAGCACCACGATCCTCGGCGACACCGGACTGCTCGGCATGACCCGCGACCTGTCGCTGTGCGTCGTGGCCGCCAGCTCCGGCGGCTGCGACCCCGACCAGACCCCGACACCGGAAAGCCTCACCGCCCCCCTGGTCCAGAAGACCAAACAGGCGTTCATCATCGAACCGCACATGATCCTCAACACCGGCCGTGTCCTCGACGACCCCGCCCTCGCCCCCTGCCTGCGGGCCTACCGGGCAGCGCTCGAAGGCGCACCGTGGGACACCGAAGACTGGCCCCGTCGCTTCCTGCGCGACGGCGGCGACGCCTGCGCGGCGCTCGCCGAGTGGAACAAGAAGATGACCCCCGAGCGTCTCCTCGGCGCCGTCCTGGTCGCCCTCGCCGCCCTGTTCTTCTTCCTGTTCGTCCTCGTGCTGTGCGGAGGGCTGTGCGTCGCCCAGCTCGCCCTCGCGATGCTGGGCTGCCTCACGTTCTTCGCGACCGCGTTCGGGCAGATGCCCGGCCTGGGCCGAGCCATCCTGTTCCGCTGGGCCAGCGGCATCCTGCGCGCCCTGCTCGCCGTCCTGCTCACCATCGTGTTCCTGTCCCTCTACCTGCTGCTACTCCAAGGGACTCTGGCCAGCACCGACGGCAGCCCGATGGCAATCCGCTTCGGCCTGATCGACCTGCTGGTCCTCGCCTCGTTCCTGTTCTTCCGCCGGGCCCGTCGTGCCACCGACCGCATCTCCGACCAGTTCGGCCGCCGCCTCCAACGCCTCCAACCCGGCTCCCAGTCCCCCACCGCCTCCTGGATGCGCCCAGCCGCCTCCGGCGGCGGATACACCCCCGCGGAGCTGTGGAACGAGGGCCGCGGAGACGTCCGCGGCGCCCTGCGACCCATGGAACTGGCACACAGCATGCTGCTCTGGCGCGGCGGACGCCGCCGCGGACGTGGCGGCCTGCTCCGCGGCCGTGCCCGACCCGCCGCGGCAGCGGCCGCGGCCGCTGCAGGCCCGCGAGGCCACGGCGGCCACGGCGGGTCAGCGTCCCCCGCCGCGCCGATGTCGCGGGCCGCCCGGCTGCGCACCCGACTGGGACAGACCCGCCCCGTCCGGGCGGCGAAGCTCGGCTGGCGGGTGGGCCGCACCACCGCCGCCTGGACGGTCGGCGCGCCTGTCACCTATCCCCGCGCCGCACGTAAGACCGGCGCCGCGGCCCGCGCGGCGGGAAGCGCGGTCGCCGACGCCTACTATGACGGCCGCCGCGCGGCGCTCACGTCTCTCGACAGCACCCGCGACTACGCGCGCACCTACCGGCAGAATCTCGCTGCGCTCCGCCATGCGCCGGGCTACTTCCTGCGCGCGCCGAGCCACGTCCGCCGCCTACCGGGACGCCTGTTCGACCGCGGCGTCAACCGGTTCACCGAACCGCACCGCATCGCCGAACGGGTGAACGCCGGCGCCTACACCCCGCCACCGCCACCGCCTGCTCCCGATCCCGCGGCGCGGCCCTCCCGACGCCGACCTGCGGGGCCGCGAGCCCGGCCGGCTCGACCGGCTCGACCGGCCAGGCCCCAGTACGACCCCACCGCCCGGGTGAACCCCCAGCGGCTGCGCCAGCAGGCCTCCCGTCAACCTCCGGGCGTGGTGCCGCGTGCGGTTCGCCGCCGCCGGCGGTAGCAGGTGGCGGCACCTGTAGTCGCGGCGAAGGTCGCCCAGGCCGCTGCCAGCCGCCTGGTGCGACGCCGGATCCGCAAGGAGGCACTACGCCAGGCACGGCGAGCCGTCGCCCGCACCGGCCGGCGAGAATCCGGCACCTGGCGCTGGTGGCTACTCGGCCTCCTCGTCCTGAGCCCCGCCGGACTGCTCGTCACCACCGCCCTGATGATCACCGTGGTGGCGGGTGGTGGGGCTGCCTCGCAGACGCCCACCGGGCTCGGTGGACTGGACGGCCTGGGCGCGGGCCCCGCCACGGTCGAGGGCATCCCCGGGCCGGTCCTGGACGCCTACCGCCAGGCGCCGACCTACGCCGCCCGCTTCGCGCCCCGGTGCGCGGGGGTGCGCTGGTCGATCGTCGCCGGGATCGGCTTCGTCGAATCCCGCCACGGCGGCGGCCGACCCATCGACCCGAACGGGGACCTGCACACCGCACCGATCATCGGCATCCCCCTCGACGGTGCGAACGGCACCGCGCGGATCGTCGACAGCGATGCCGGCCGTTTCGACGGGGACCGCACCTACGACCGGGCTGTCGGCCCCATGCAGTTCATCCCGAGCTCGTGGCGGGCGATGGGCCGCGACGGCAACGGCGACGGCACCGCCGACCCGCACAACATCTACGACGCGGTGGCCGCGGCGGTGGTGCACCTGTGCGGCACCAGACCGGCAGACCTCGCCGACCGCGAGACGCTCGCCGCCGCCCTCCACGGCTACAACGCCAGCCGCAGCTACGTCACCGGGGTCCTCGCCCAGATCGACCGCTACGACCAGGCCGCCGCCGCATCCGCCCCCACCGGGCAGGACGGTCGCTCGTCGACCGCGCAGACCTACACCCAGATCATCGGCCTGATCGCCGGATCAGCCGTGCCCTACGGGGTCACCGACACCCGCCGCACACCCACGCCCGGCGACCGCTTCAGCTACCACCACCGCGGCCAGGCCGTGGACTTCGCGCTGCCCCCGCAAGGCGCCCGGGACACCCCGGCGCTGCTGGCCATCAACCGGTTCTTCGCCCGCTACGCCCCCGGCCTCACCGAACTGATCTACACCGGGCCCGGGGCCATCTGCGTCAGGAACGGCACGGTCGTACCCTGCGCCGCCGCCTCCTGGGGTGCTGAGACCGTCGCCGACCACCACGACCACGTCCACGTCGCCGCCACCCCGGAGGCGCTGCGCCGCCTCGGGATCGAAGCCGGCTGATGCGTGGCCCTCGAGGCCGGTCGACCCGACCCTCACATGGCGCCCCACCTGGTGCCGTACATGGCGCCCCGCGTGGTGCCGCACATGGCGCCGCGCGTGGTCCGACACGGCAGGGACGAGAACCGAACGTGCAGGTCAGACCGGGTAGGCAACGATGCCAGCCGCATCCGACATGTCTTATCTGCCGGGACCTCACCTGGGTGAGGGCGCGACGGTCCTGCGGGCAGCGCAGACCGTCGCCAGAAAAGGCGGGCGCCGCAGGCGCTCCGATCGGAGGTAGTAGAGATGACCCTGCTGGTAGGCGTGAGCGCGGCGGTAGCGGTGATCGCGGCGGCCGTCGCCGTCGTGATCGCGGTCGCCCGGCATCGGGCTGAAACCCATCTACTGGCATCACGACACGCCGTACACCTCATTCCCACCTCCACCTTCGATCCCGACATGGCGGACATCGTCCAGGCCACCTCCCTGCTGACGGCCGTCCGGCCGGCCGTCAGCCTGGCGCCGCGGCGTGCCGCGGCGCTGCGGATCCGGTTCGTCAGCCGCCCCGGTGGGCGGATCTCGATGGAGATCGCGGTGCCCGCCAACGCGCTGTCCCTGGTCGAGCAGGGCAGCTACCGCAACGTCGAGCACCGCCGCGTGCCCTACGGCACCCCGGCGGGAGCCCCCGTGGACGACCACGGCGACCCGGGGGCGATCCGCCTGTGGGAGGACCCCGACGACACCGCCGGCCGGTAACAGCCGCTCCCCCGGCGGGCAGGCCTGCCGTCCCGCGGGCCAGGGGGGTGAGGTCTCCCCGGGGGTGGTCTCTCCTTTGCGGTCGGGTGTCCCTCGGGGGCGGCCCGTCAACCACTTCTAGAATACCACGCTGCGTGGTATTCTAGAAGTGGTTGAGCTTCTCGCCAAGCCACTCCCCCCAGGAGTCGGCGAGTGAAGGGCGGACGCATGTCCCCGACCGTCCCCACCCAGACCACCGACCCGCTGCCGCGGTGGACCCCACCGGCGCCCACCGATCTCCCGAACTGGCGCGCCCGCCTGTGCGACAGCGCCTACGCCCCGGTGAGGATCGCGGGCCTGATGAGCGCACTCGGGCAGGGTCGCGGCAGCCTCGTACCGCTGGGCCCGCGTGAGACCCCCTGGTCGCTGCCGCGGATCGCCGCCGAACTCGACGCCGCCGAGACCCGCAGGCTGGCCGCCGCCACCCTGTTCCACGTCACCGCGGACATGACCGCGCTGGCACTCTCGGCCGCCACCACACCACCCACCGAGCAGGCCCGCGGCGACCGGCTGCCGGCCCCGGGCGGCTTCATGCTCTTCGAGGAGCCAATCGGCAGCTACACCATCGACCTGCGGGACACCATGGCCGCCAGCGGCCTGCACCCCGCCGCCGCCGCGCTGCGCACTTCCGTGCCCATCGTCGCCGTCTCCTGGTCGCTGTGGGACACCCACGACGAGGCACGGTGGACCATCTCCACCGAGGACGGTCGGCGTGAGCTCCTGTCCCCGCAGGTACGCGGAGTGTGGATCACCTTCTACACCGCGACCGGGAGCGGTCTGGCCGCCCTCCCCCAGGACATCGTCGTGGCAGTGGACGCCGACGGTGTCCCCCTCACCGCCGACCAGATCACCCCGCGGCGTCTCCTTGGCCCGTTGACCTGGGACGACGAGATGATCATCCCGTTCGGTGCGTCTTTCCCCGCCGCCGCCGCCCACAGCCCCGCCCACTGGGCGCAGGTCGTCTATACCGCCTGGCAGCTGATCATCCAGCGGTCAGCCCGCCGACCGCTCACCGCCGTCGATCTCATGCCCCGCGACCGGGCCGGCCGTCGCCGCGACGCCCGCGCCCGGATCACGACGGGTGACGTGCGGGTCGTGCGGGTCCATCCCGCGCACCGCCCCACCGACGAGGCGGCGCTGCACGACCGGGCCGGGTCCACTGGCCGGGACGTCCCCCTGTGGACCCACCGCTGGCCGGTGGCGCCCTACCGGCGTAGCACCTGCCTGAACCCGCGGCTGCACGCCGACGGTGGATGCGAGCACGCCGAGCAGATCGTCGCCGCCCACCTCAAGGGCCCGGCCCATCTGCCGCTGCGCACCCGGCCCACCGTCCACCTCTGGGACGCCCCGCCCCCCAACGCGTGTTGATCGGGGCGGCGGGGATGGTGGTGACGAGCCGGCCACCGGGGCGCAGCGCGGCCAGGCAGCTCCGGGGGATGGAGGCGCTGGCGTGCGGCCGTCTCCGTCGGTCAGTCGGGGCGTTCGAAGACAGCGTTCTGTGCTGCCCGCGCGAGTGTGGCCTGTGTCGTTGCTGTGAGCCCGAGCCGGTTCCAGTGAAAGATCACGTGTAGTGCGATGACTGCGCGTATCCCCCGCGTGAGCGTGCCGTCTTCTCGCAGGGCTCGGAGTGTTCTACCGGTTTCCTCGAAGGCGGTGAGCCACTCGCGGCTGATGAGGTCTGCGCGGGCGTTGCCGAGGAGAAGGTGGCGGACGCTGCCGGTGATGGATGCCCATGCCTGCGGGGCGGGGGGCGGGTCGGCCAGGTCGGGGCGCTGCTTGGCGATCCGTGCCCACACGTCGCCCTGCTCGTTGATGTCCAGTCCGGCGGCGCGCATGAGGGCGGTGCACAGCACGAGGGAGTGTTCCCGCCGGTCGGTGGGGTCGTGGTGCAGGTAGGTGAGCAGGTGGTGGCTGTCGTGGTGGAACAGCGTGTGCGCGGCGTGCATGCTGCCGGGGCCGCCGAAGGCGTGGACTTCTGGTTCGTAGATGTCGCTGGTCCAGCTGACCCCGTCGGTGAGCAGAAGCCGGAGAGAGTCGACGTCGGCGTTCCCCGCGACCTGGTAACGGATGCGCCAGGGGCCTTTGCGAATGAAAAACCAGGCAGTGATGAGGCCGTGTGCCTCGGCCGTCGGGAGGACGCGGCTGAGGTGGTCGACGGCTTGGTGTTCGCGTTGGTGACGGGCCGGGCTGGGCCAGGCGATGTTCACCTGGGCCCAGGGTGTCGTGTCCACGGGTCGGGCCTTTCGCGGTCAGGAGAGCAGGAGGCAGGCGTCCCACGAGGTCGTGGTCCCGGTGGTGGCCAGGTCGGCGCCGGCTGAGCCGTCAAGGAATCCGGTGGGTTCGTCCGCTGTAGCGGTGGTGTGCTGGTGCAGGTGCGCCAGCGGTCCGATCGGGATCGGGATGAGTGCGTCGGCGACGATCCGGCGTGCGGCCGTGAGGAGTCCTGCTGTTCCGTGGCACAGGCTGCGGTCGGTGAGGCGGCCGAGCTGGGTCGGGTCGGTGATGCTGGCGGCGAACGAGGTTTCGGCGTTGCGCTGGCGGCTGAGATCGCCGAGGGCGCGGGCTGCGAGCTGCTGGGCGCGGGCAATGCCAGGGGCTCCGTAGCACCACGACGGCCGCAGGGGGCCGGCCTGTGCGGGCTCGCCCCGTTCGACGTCGGTGCGGGTGATGGTCTGCGGCCACCACGTGGTGGCGTTGCCGGTGTGCTGCTGCCAGCTGTCCAGCCACCGGAGGATCTGCGTGATCGCGTCCGTGTGGCCGGTGACGTGGACGCCGTCGAGATAGGCGAGGGCCAGGAGCGCGAGCGGTCCGGTGATGCCGTGGGCGATCCCATGGTTGCCGTGTCCGCCCGGGACCGGTCGGCTGCGCTGGGGTCCGTGGGAGCACCACCAGCCGGGTAGGCCGTCGATCGGTTCGGTGAGACGTACCAGGTAGGCGAGTACGTTGCGGAGCAGGTCGAGGTCTCTGATGCGGCGGAGCGCGACCCCGAGTCCGGTCAGGCCGCGGATCAGGTCGTACTCGGCGTACGCCGGCCGCTGGTGCCGGTCGATACGGCGGTGGGCGGTTTCCAGGCGGCGGCGTGTGACGGTCGCGGTTCCCGCGGCGGCGGTCGCCTTCGCACGGGTGAGCCCGGCGTGCTCGGAGGCGGTGAGGACGAACGCGAGGGCGGGCGCGCCGTAGTAGAGGCTGGCGGATTCGGCGACGCTGACACCATCGGCGACGGCCTGCTCCAGCACCGCACGGGCTGCGGGCCAGTCGCCGGTTTCCAGGTGTAGCAGGGCGATACCCGCCGCTCCTTCGGCGAGGGACTGCCCGGCCGTCACGATGCCCACCGGGCGAGGTCGGTCTGAGCGACGGTGCGGGCCAGGCGCAGGCAGTGCCGCTCGGACACGGCGTCCACGCCGATCATGCGGGCGTGATGCAGGTGCAGCAGGTCGGCCAGCAGCTGGCCGGTGTCCAGCCCGTCGGCGTCGGTGAGGGTTCGGTAGGTGGCCAGTGCGGTGGCGAGGGTGGCGTCTTCGTAGGGCTGGCGGGCGCCCGCGAGTTGGACGGGGTCCAGTCGAGGGCCGCGGTGGTGGGGCACGTGGTCGGCGAGCCAGCGGGCACCGTCACCGGTGAACCCGTGCGCGATGGTGCGTATCCCCGCCGCGGTGGCGGCCTGCCGGTCCCCGGACAGCCGTCCGAGGGCGGCGCGGGAGTCGGCGGCGAACACCGCCTCGGCCGCGGTGAGGGTCGGCCCGTGTCCCCAGCGGGTCTCGGGCCGGTAGGTGGCCAGCGTGTGGTCGGCCAGCAGTCCGTCGTTCTGCAGCTGCTCCGCCCAACTGGCGAGGTCGTGAGCAACGTCGGCGAAGTGGGCCGGGGCACGTAGCGGGATGCGGAGCCGGAGATGGTTCTTGGGGTGGGGGTAGCGCAGGAACCACCAGCCTGCGGGGAGGGCCGGAAGGTCGGCCAGACGTGCGAGGAGGTGGTCGGCAGGTCCGAACAGGCGGACGTCCAGCCAGCTCGACCGGCCGGGTCGGTGGACGAGGGTGCTGACCGGCCGGGCGGGCCGGGGGGCCGGATGACGGGCTGGCGGGGTGCGGGTGAGGGTGAGCAGGAGTTCGGCGGGTCTGCCGTCGATCCAGCCCGCTGGCCCGGGCGCCTCGGTGAGGACGGCGTGGCCATGTCGGTCGAGGTGACGGCGCAGCATCGCGAGGTGGGCGTTCTCGTCCAGGTCGAGGCGCAGGCGGATGTCGTCGTCGCCGATCATCACCATGCCCGGCAGCCGATGGCGTTCGTGGTGCCGCCACCAGGTGTCTCGCCACACCCGCCACGACGCGGTGCGGGCCGGCAGTGACGTCGCCGGGATGGTCCAGCGGGCTGGGTGCAGGACGGAGCGGCCGCGCCGGACCCGCGGCAGGAACGGCAGAGCGCGGGCGTTCCCCCAGTCGAACCGGGCGCAGGGAGCCGTCCACGCTGTCCAGATCTCTGCGAGAAACCGGACGAGCGGCTGTTGGCCGCTGGGCATGAGCACGCAGTTGAGCAGCAGCGGCTCGACCGGTCGTCCGGTGGCCCGCGACACGAGCCACAGCCGCCGGCCGTCACCGGCCACCGCCAGGTCCTCGACCGTCCACGGCGGAGCGGGGTGGAAGTCCCCGACGGGCAGCACCGGCAGGAGTTCCGGTGCGCGGGCGACCGAGGTCAGCCGGGTGTCCAACGCAGGCGCGGACAGCTGCACGGAGTCCGCCCCGGGCAGAGCGGTCGGCAGGCCCGCATAGACGGCGCGGAAGCGCTCCCGTTCGGCGGGCGTGAGCAGGTGCAGGAAACGGGCGGCTGCGACACCGGCGTGCCGAGCCCCACTCACCACCGTCAACGTGAACCCGCCACTTTCAAGATCGCGTGGAGTTGCGGCGGAGAGGGTGAACCGGAGCTCTGTGTGCGGGATCGGCGGCCGGTCGTCGTCTCCGCGCAGCGAACCGATCAGATCATCGTCGAGGAGCACCTCGGCGCAGCCATCCAGGGCGGACTGCTGGGCGAGCGAGGCGAGCAGCCTGTCGCGGGCGGTGAACGGAGCCGGAGCAGGGCGGCCCGAGCCCCGATAGCCGGCGGGAAATCCGAGAACCCGCAGCACATCGAGCAGGGGCACGGCAGCGCCCGGACCCCACCGCTCCAGGAACGCGCCATGGTAGGCAGCCCATCCGGGCAGGTGCGGCGCGACGGCGACGAGCGCGCAGGCCGCTTCCTGCGCCTCGCGGACCACTGTCGGCGGCAGCGTCACCGCGCAGTCGACCCGCAGATCCATCGCGGTCCTGACGCCCGGGTCGGGAAGGACGAGGTGACGAGCGAGGTGCGCCGCGGGCTCGGTCACGGTCATCGGCGTTCGGACCGCCGACAGCAGCACCCGCGCCCGCACCAGAGCGGCCAACAGGCGTTCCGCCGCCGCCGTGTCGCCTTCCTGCTCGCCGGCCAGCGCCCTTGCCAGTTCCCCGAAACCGATCGGGGTCTTCGCCGTCTCGACCGCCCTGCGCAGCGGGTCGGTCAGCGTGAGCTCGACATCCCACGCCCGGTCACCGTCGACCCGGGCACACGGCAGCACCCAGATCTCACCCCGGCGATATCCCAGCGGGTTCGTCACGACCGCGACCGTGCGCAGCGTCGCCAGATCCCGCTCGACCACCGCCGTGTACTCGGCGATGTAGCCGTCGTCGGGACGAACCGCTGTGTGGTGCCGCTCTCCCCAGCGGACCGCCGCCCGGGGCCCGAGCTCCACCGGTGCCACGCCGGCGAACCCGCCGAAGGGCGTCGCACGAGTCGTCCACCTCAGCAGATAGCGGACCACTGCCCCCACCAGCGGTCGCAGTCGGCGCAGGTCCGCGGCCTCACCAGCAACAGCGCGGGCGACCTGGGCGGCCAGGTCGGGAGCGGCCAGCCCGACGGCCGAGCCGAACTTCGGTAACGCCCACACCTGCCGCAGCCACGCCAGCCATTCGTCAGGCTGCTCCTGATCCACGGCCAGATCGGGCCAGGCCGGCAGCCGTAGATCCTGGGGATAGGAGGCGGCTCTGATCAGGGCCGCCTCCGCTGCTTCGAACATCTCTCCTCCCGCGTTTCCGAATGCTGGCGAAGGAGGTGGCTCGCCCCGTCGGTCGCCGGCCTGGCGCAGGCCGGCGACCGACGGAGCGCGTGGTTCGTGGAGAACGTCAACCCGAGCAGGCGTCGGAGCCGGTGTTGCCCGAGCCGCAGTTGTCGTCGGTGCTGGTGGCGTGGCCGCTCGCGACCGTGCCGGCGTCGACCAGGTTCAGGTCCAGCTCGTACTCGTCGTCCATCAGGGGGTTCCCTAAGGTCGAAGGTGTCTGGGGTTGGTGCCCCGGATGCCCGGGACGACGGGGTGTGGCTGATCAGGTGGTTGCCGCACGGTGGCTCGAAAGGAATGGCCGCCCTGTCGTTCTGGACGCCCTGGCCGCTGATTCAGATCTGCTGCGGACCGTCGCTGTTTAGGGACCTGCTGGCGGGGCTGTCCGTGGGGTTGACCTGCGACAACAGGAGATCGGGCGTGGAGGATCGGCCGCTGGTCTGGGTCGGCATCGATGTGGGCAAGGCGACGCATCACGCGTGTGCGCTGGACCCGGCCGGCAAGGTGGTGTTCTCGCGGAAGGTCGCCAATGACCAGGCCGCGATCGAGCAGCTCGTTGCCCGTGCCGGGCAGGCCGCCGGCGAGGTGCGCTGGGCGATCGATCTGACCGGCAGCGCCGCGGCGCTGCTGATGGCGGTGCTGGTGGCGAGCGGGCAGCAGGTGGTCTACGTGCCCGGCCGGGTCGTCAACCGGATGACCGGGGTGTTCCGCGGGGAGACCAAGTCCGACGCCAAGGA
>NZ_JBFLUG010000164.1:0-14164 GCF_041008525.1 Parafrankia sp. FMc2
GTGCGGGTCGCGGGGAACGGGCCGAGGAGGCTGGAGCAGGTGAGCGGCAGCGCGCCAGACGGGTGGAACGGGCCGCCCGGGAACGGCGGCGCGGCAGGTCCTGCCCATCATCGGCGCCCTGATGGGTCAGTGCCGCCGGGGTGGGGTCCGGATCACCGGGAGGAGGCCCGGCCACCGGACAGGTGGGCCCGGGATACCCGGGCACCCCAGGTGCGGGCCCCTGATGCGGGAGGGCCTGGTCCGTGGGCTCCGAACGGGCGGTCGGCCCACAGGCGGCCACCGGGCGCCGCGTCGCCGGAGACCGCCGCCCCGCCGACGGTGCGAGGGCCGGGCGGGCGTGGGAGTCATCCGCAGCGTGGCGCCGTGGGCCAGGCGGCCGGGCAGCCTCGGCAGGCGGGTCACGCGGGTCACGCGGGTCAGACCGGGTCCGGGGCGGCGGCCTCGTCCTCCCGGCCGGCTGGCGCGGGTGGGCCGGAGGCGGAGACGTCCGGCGGGCGGTTCGGTCGGGTGCTCTTCGCCGGGGTGTTGGCCGGCGTCGGGCTGGGCTTCCTCTTCGTCTCCCAGGACCACTGGCGGCGAGGCATCCTCACCGTGGGTGGTGTGATGTTGGTGGGGGCTGTGCTGCGCCTGTGTCTTCCCACCCCGAAAGTCGGCATGCTGGCCGTCCGTGGCCGGCTGTTCGACACTGTCACCCTCGTTGTGCTGGGTACGGCTGTGATCGTCCTCACCCTGGCGGTTCCCCGCGTCGGCGGGTGACCGGGTCCGGACGCGGAAACCGGCTGCTGGGGTCGCGGTCCGGCCCGTTACCGGCTGTATCGACCGTCGGCAGGCGGCCGGGGGCCGTGCCCGGGCAACGTGGCGCGCGTCGCCGTCCCCTGCCACCTGTCCGACTCGCGCGATAGCCTCGGCAGGTCATCGGACAACCGTGCCCAGATGAGCGGGGCGAACCGCGCCTATGGCGAACCGTCACGTAGCCCTGATACCCGGCGGCGGCACCCGGCCCGCACCGACCGGCCTCCCCCTCGGGGATGGCGAGGCCGCCGCCGATCCGATCGGACGAGGGCACGTCGGTCACCTGCGACCTTTTCGCCGGCGCGTACCGACCCCGCCGTGGGCACCGCCGAGATCGCCTTGGCGATCATCGCGATACTGGGGAGCTGATCAGTCCAATGCCGGGAAAAGTCACTGTCGTAGGGGCCGGTTTCTACGGTTCGACGACCGCGCAGCGACTGGCTGAGTACAACATCTTCGACACGGTCGTGCTGACGGACATCGTCGAGGGCAAGCCGCAGGGCCAGGCGCTCGACCTGAACCAGTCCCGGTCGATCGAGGGCTTCGAGACGAAGATCGTCGGGACCAACGACTACGGTGACACCGCCGGTTCCGATGTCGTCGTCATCACGGCCGGCCTGCCCCGCAAGCCCGGGATGAGCCGGATGGACCTCATCGAGGTCAATGCCAAGATCGTTCGTCAGGTGTCGGAGAACATCGCGAAGACGTCGCCGGACGCGGTCGTCGTCGTGGTCTCCAACCCGCTCGACGAGATGACGGCGCTCGCCGCCAACGTCCTGGGCTTCCCGCGGTCGCGAGTGATCGGCCAGGCGGGCATGCTCGACACCGCCCGCTTCACCAACTTCGTGGCGGAGACGCTGAGCGTCCCGGTCGCATCGGTGCGCACGCTGACGCTGGGGTCGCACGGCGACACGATGGTCCCCGTGCCCTCGCAGTGCACTGTCGACGGCAAGCCGCTGAGCGACCTGCTGCCGGCCGCGAAGATCGACGAGCTCGTGGACCGCACCCGCAACGGTGGTGCGGAGGTTGTCGCGCTGCTCAAGACCGGGTCGGCCTACTACGCCCCGTCCGCGGCCGCGGCGCGCATGGTCAAGGCCATCGCCGAGGACTCCGGCGTGCTGATGCCGGTCTGCGCCTGGGTGCAGGGCGAGTTCGGCATCTCGGACGTCTACCTCGGCGTGCCGGCGCAGATCGGTGCCGGTGGGGTGAAGAAGGTCGTCGAGATCGGCCTGACCGACAGCGAGCTGGCCGCGCTGAAGACCGCGGCGGAGGCCGTGCGCGCCAAGCAGGCGGACGTCGCCAGCCTGTAGGCACGACCCCGAACCACCGAACCACCGAAACACCGCACCACCGAAACACCGCACGATCACGTACGACCGCGTCGGCCCACAGCCCGCACCACCTGCGTCCCAGGGCCTGTGGGCCGACCTCCGGGCGCAGGAGTCAGGAGGTCAGCGCCGGCCGTGCAGACCGCGTGCGGTGCGGCGGGCGGCGAGCCGTGCCAGCGACCCGGCGGGGATCGTCCCCTTGCCCAGCCCGAGCTCGACGAGGCTGTCGTAGAGCTCGGTCCGCCGGCTGGCCGAGCGCACCGCCGCGTCCATCAGTGCGCGGTGGCGGCCGGCGAGGTCGGCGAGCAGCGTGGTGTGCCTCAGGTGCCGGCCGAGTTCCCGGCCCAGGGCGCGTCGGTAGGCCCGTCCCGCAGCCGGCCCGGGAGTGGTGACCGCCGCCTGGCCGGCGAGCGAGCCGGACAGCAGCGCGTAGTAGATCCCCTCGCCGGTCAGCGGGTTGATGAGGGACGCGGCGTCGCCGGCGAGCAGCACCGGCCCGTCCGGCAGCCTGGGGCGGTGGGTGGACAGCGGCAGGTGATGCGCCCGCAGCGTGCCCGCGTAGGCCGGGGTGTCCGGGAGCATGCGGGCGAGCGTCCCGTGCAGGACGGCCTTCGGCGTGCCGTCGCTGTCGCGCAGCCGCGAGCGGAGCATGCCGTAGCCGATGTTGGCCCGGCCGTCACCGATCGGGAACGACCAGGCGTACGCCGGCCAGCCTTCGTCCGTCATGTCGATGAGCTGCTCGGGTGGCCGGTCGTCCTTGGGCGCGTCGGCGTAGGCGCGTACGGCGATGGCGAGTCCCTCGGGCGGGTTCGGCGCGATGCCGAGCGCCCGGCGTACGGCCGAGTGCGCGCCGTCGGCGCCGATCACGACGCGGGCACGCAGCGCGCCGCCGTCGACGGCGACGACCGGCTCCGCACCGTCATCGGCGACGATCTCCAGCGCCCGGACCCGCCGGCGGGCGAAGGCGGCTCCGCGGGCCCTGGCGGCGGCCATCAACCGCGCGTCGAAGACCTCCCGGGGAATCACATGGGTGGCCCGTTCGGAGGGGGTCGCGACCTCGGCGCCGCCGGGGGTACGCAGCCGCATCCGGTCCACCGGACGGTAGCCGCGGGTCACGTCGGTGACTCCGAGCGAGCGCAGGACGTCCACTCCGTGCGGGGCGATGCCGTCGCCGCAGGTCTTGTCGCGGGGGAACTCCGCGGCGTCGACGATCAGAACCCGGGCCTCGGGACGCAGCTGAAGCGCCCGCAGTGCGGCAGCACTGCCGGCAGGGCCACCGCCCACGACAAGCAGGTCCAGGGGAGGCTCGTCGCCCCCCGCTCCGGGCCTGGTGTGCGGGTGCGGGTGCGGGCTGGATACTGGGTCGGGCACGTCCGCAAGTGTCGCAGCCCGGCAGGAGACGCCGCCCGGGCACCGGTTTCGTGCGTATCCGGCCAGAACCGGCTCGGGTGCCGAACCGGCCCGGGGCCGGGCCGGTTCGTAGAGTGCCGGGCATGGACGCGCTCCGGCAGTTGGACCACTGGCCCGTCGGAACAGCCGCGGCCGCCGTGCTGCGGCACGACGGCGGGCACGACGGTGAGAAGGCCAGCCAGGCCAGCCAGGCCAGCAAGGTCAGTCAGATCGGCCTCAGCGGCGATCCGGAGGTGCCGTTCCGGCTCGCCTCGGTCTCCAAGACGATGAGCGCCTACGCACTGCTCGTCGCGGTGGAGGAGGGGGCCCTCGCCCTCGACGACCCGGCCGGGCCGGAGGGGTCGACCGTCGCGCACCTGCTGGCGCATGCGTCGGGCCTGGCGTTCGCCAGCAGCCGGGTGCTGGCCCGGCCGGGCACCCGCCGGATCTACTCCAATGCCGGTTTCGACGAGCTCGGACGTCACCTCGAGCAGGTCACCGACATCCCGTTCGCGACCTACCTCGCCGAGGCCGTCTTCGTCCCGCTCGGCATGAAGGCGGCAGCCCTGACCGGCTCGCCGGCCTTCGGGGTGCTGGCGACGCTGGCGGACGTGACCGCGTTCGCGGCCGAACTGCTCGCGCCGACCCTGGTGTCGGCGGCGACGTTCGAACAGGCGACGTCGGTCGCCTTCCCGGGCCTGCACGGCGTCCTGCCCGGCTTCGGAGCGCAGAACCCGAACGACTGGGGTCTCGGGTTCGAGATCCGCGGGCACAAGAGCCCGCACTGGACGGCCCCGACCAACAGCCCGCGGACCTTCGGTCACTTCGGCAGGTCGGGGACCTTCCTGTGGGTCGACCCGGAGGCGTCCGTGGCCTGCGTCGCGCTGACCGACCGGGACTTTGGCGAATGGGCCGCCGCGGCGTGGCCGGAGCTGTCCGCGGGGGTCCTCGCCGAGCTCGGCGTGCGTGCGGATTCCGGGGCCTGATCTACCCGCCCGGCCTGGCCGATCTGTCATCCCGTGGACACGGTCGGCAAGGCTGACCTGGTGCGATTCGTCCACGTCCGACAGCGGAGCGAGGTCATCTCTGGTCGCGAGGAGACAGCGTGGTCTCGTGGGCCATGATGGCGCCATGGTAGGTCGGCAGAGCTTGTCCCGTGCCACCTGGTCAGCCGCCGCACGGGCGGCCGGGAACGGCGCCAGGTGAAGGACTCCATGCGCTCCATCGGAGTGGCCATCGGGATCCCGGAGCCGTTCCGCACAGAGCTCCGGGACTGGCGCAGACGGGTGGGTGACCCCAACGCGGCGCTCATCGTGCCGCACATCACATTGCTCGGCCCTACTGAAGTGCCGACCGCCCAGCTTCCGGCCATCGAACGTCACCTGGCCGAGGTCGCTTCCGGTGGCGAGCCGTTCGTCATCCACCTGCGCGGGTCCGGGACCTTCCGCCCGTTGTCGCCGGTGGTGTTCGTAACGCTCGCGATGGGAACCTCCTGCTGCGAGCTGTTGGAGAAGGCTGTCCGATCCGGCCCGCTGGATCGCCCGACCCGGTTCTCGTACCACCCACATGTGACCGTTGCCCACGACATCGACGAGGAGTCGATGGATCGCGCCGCCGAGTTGCTGGCCGAATACCGTGCGCAGTTCGAGGCGACAGGTTTCGAGCTCTACGAACGCGGAGATGACTGCGCCTGGCGCCAGTTGCGTCATTTTCCGTTTGCATGCGGGGGTGGCAGGCCGACGTGGCAGGACGACGGGATGCAGTGAAGTCAGGCGTGGCATCGGTGGGCGGTGCCGTCGGCGAGGTACGCCGCCGACGCCCACTGATCGACCACGTGATACGCGCCTACGGCCGCTACACGGGGGATGGTGGTGACCGGGTCGCCGCGTCCACGACGTACTTCGCTTTCCTTTCTTTCTTTCCGATCATGGCGCTGGTGTTCTCGATCACCGGTTTCGTGGTGGATGCCTATCCGGACGCCCAGGCAAAGATCGTTGAGAAGATCAATGACTATCTGCCCGGTCTCGCCGACCGCCTGGATGTCGCGAGCATCGGCCAGGCGAAGGTGGGCGCCGGTCTGATCGGTATCGCCGGTCTGCTGCTCGCCGGCCTCGCCTGGGTGGCCGCGCTGCGGGAGAGCATCCGGATCATCTGGCACCAGAGCCTGGAGACCGGGAACTTCGTGCTGCGGCGGCTCAAGGACGTCGCGATCCTCGCCGGCCTCGGGCTCGCCCTGCTCGCATCGCTGGTCGTGACCAGCCTCGCGACCTCGGCCACCGGCTGGTTCCTGCGCTGGATCGGGCTCGAGGGGAACACCGCCGCGGCCTGGGTCACCGGCATCCTCGCGATCGCACTCGCCCTGGTCCTCGACATGGTCGTGTTCGTCTACATCTTCTGGCGACTGCCGGCGCACACGAACCGTCATCGGGTGCTGCGGGCGGCTCTGCTGGGCGCCCTCGGCGTCGAGCTGCTGAAGCTCCTCGGCACCTGGCTGGTCGGCCAGACGACGTCCAACCCGGTGTACGGGACGTTCGCCGTCATCGTCGGGCTGCTCATCTGGATCAACATCATGATGCGGTGGATGCTGTTCGTCGCCGCCTGGGCCGTGACGGCGCCCTTCGACTCGGACGTCGACCCCTCCGGCACAGCCTCGACGGACAGCTCCCAGGAGGACCCCGCCGCGGACGGACACGTACGCGAACCGGCGACCGGCGACGGCCGACCGGCCACGCCCGCGGACGAGCGGCCAGCGGCCGCCCACGGTGGCGCCACGCCCGCGGTGGGGCCGGCCGGCCGGACGGCGGGCCGCGGTCAGGCTGCCCGGCTGCGTACCGACGGGGCGGCCGGCCAGGCCGGCCAGGCCGGTTCCTGGCGGCAGCGTTGGCTGCGCCGCCGGCAGGCCGCTCACCACCGCGACCGGACTCCCGTCGGGCGTTGACCTTCCGTAGGTGGGTGGCGGCTACGGGGCCCGGCTAGGGGGCGGGCGAGCGGACGGTGCCGTAGGGCGGAGTCTCGAGGTCCCGCCGGTTCTCGCCCTCGGCATCGCCCTGCTGCGGTTCAGGGCGTAGCGAGGGAAGCCCGACCAGGTGCCGGGGGCCCTCGGGCGGGCGGTGCGGGCCCTGTCGCGCCCGGGTACGCGGCACTGCCTCGCGTGGGCCGGTCGAGGCGTCCGGTCGGGCTCGCCGGGGCTGCCCTCCAGCCGCGGCGCGTGCGGTCCGCTGTCGAGTCGCGTGTACGTCGCCCAGACGATGGCTGTCGCCGTGCCGGACGCCGTAGTCGCGGTCGTGGTCACGGGCGCTGCTGCGACTGTGGTTGCTGCTGTGGCCGGGCTGACGGCGGTGGCCGGGAAGGTGGCCCGGTGGGGGCGCGGGCTCCCACGAAGGGCCGGGTCCACGGCTCCGGCCGCGGGCCGGTCGGGTAGCGGTGCGGGTGGCGTGCCGGGCACCCCGCCGGGGAGCTCGGCGCCGGGCGCGTCCGGCGAGGGTCAGCACGGTCGCGGCGATGGTGACGGCCAGGGCCAGCCAGGTCACCGTTCCGATGCTTTCGGCCCGAGAGGCCTCGGCCGGTCCGGTCTGGCCGTGGCTGCCGTCACTGCTGTCGCTGGCGCCGGCAGGATCACCGGCGCTGCCGCCCGCCGTCCCGGCGGCGCCCGTGGAACCCGCGCCGGTGTCGCCGGACAGGCCCTGTCCGCCCGCCGCGGCCGCGGCGCTGCCAGGCTCGGCCGGGTCAGCGAGGCGGCCGGTCGGGCGAACGTCCGCCGCATGGGCGAAGCCCCAGTCGAGCAGCGCCCGCGCATCCGCCGCATAAGCGGGGACGGTGCGCAGCAGGGAGACGATCAGAGTACGGCCGTTGCGGGTCGCCGCGCCGACGAACGTGGCGCCGGCCGCCACGGTGTAGCCGTTCTTGATCCCGATGGTGCCGTCGTAGGTGCCCATCAGCGCGTTGTGGTTCGCGATCGCGAAACGCTCGTCGCCGCGTCCCGGCAGCGAGGCCCGCGGGATCGTCAGGTAGCCGCGCACGACCGGCTGGTTGAGCGCCGCGCGGCCGATCACCGCCAGGTCATGGGCCGTCGTGTGCTGGCCGGGGGAGTCCAGCCCGGTGGGATCCCCGGCCACGGTGTCGTGGGCGCCGAGCTCGGCGGCCAGCCGGTTCATCCGGTCGAGGACGGCCCGGCGACCACCAGCGGCCTCCACCAGCGCCACCGTGGCGTCGTTCCCACTGGCGATGAGCATCGCCGTGGCCAGGTCACGCACGGTGTAGCGGACGCCGGGAACGAGCCCGACCCGGGTGCCGTCGACCCGTGCCGCCTCGTCGCTGATCGCCACCTGGCGGTCGGGAGGAAGGCCCGGCAGCACGACGAGCGCGGTGAGTATCTTCATCGTGCTCGCCGGTAGGTCCGGCAGATCCGGATTACGGGCGGCGAGGATCGCGCCGCTGCTGGCGTCCGCGACCAACCAGGCCTCGGCGGTGATGCCTGCCTGCGGTGGCACGCCCGCCTCCGGCCCGCCGGAGGCGGCCGGCGCCCCTGCCGCGGGCTCCGGCGCTGCCACCGCGGCCGCCGCCGGTACCGGCGGCGGCGCCGGTACCCGAGCAGCTGGGGACGCCGCGGCCAGCGGCTCACCCGGGATCGCCCGGGCGGCCAGCGGCCAGGGCGGAAGAGGAGCACCCGGACCGGCCCCGACCTGCCCGGTGCTCACCGGGCCGGTGCTCCACCGGCCTGACGTCGCCGCGGCGTGTGACGGGGCGGCGGTGATCGCGATGAGAAGCGTGGCAACGAGGCCCACCGTCGCGGCGACCGCCCGCCGGACGCGGTGCGGGGCAGGCTGGTGAGGGCAGGGGCGACGCGTGCGGCCGGCGTGCACCTACCGAACGTTACCGGTCGATCTTCGTCTGGTGAGTTTCCCGGCTCACGTGTCTCGGATACGGGTGCGGGTCGTGCGGATAGGTACCTTTCGTCCGCCCCGCGAACCAGTTCGCGCCGGGATGAAGAGATGGCCCCCTGTAGCACCCGCGTCCGCGGGTGTCGTCTCGGGTGGGGCACCCGTCTGCGGCGCGGGGTCGGTGCCGGGCGCGGTGCCCTGACCGGCGCGATCCCGCGGCGTGAGATCCGTCGTGGCAGGGGCGGCCGGAGCAGGCTCCGCCGGTGTCGGCGGGACGACGGTTGACGTGCCGGGCGCTGACGATGCCGCCACGACCGTGCGGACCGGAAGTACCGCGGACCCGTTCGGGGCTGCCACAAGGGGTTGCGCCACCGGCGCCACCGGCGCGAGCGCCGAGCGAATCAGGTCCTCGATGTCACCACGCAGTGACTCAAGCTGATGTGACAGCTCGCCCCGCATGTACTGCCGGGTGGCCGTGTCGCTCTGCGCCAGACGCAGAGCCGCGACCTCGCGGGTCAGGAACTCGGTGTCTTCCCGCATCCGGATCGCGGCGGCCCGGTCCTCGGCCAGCGACGCGCGGTCCCGGTCGTCCTGCCGGTTCTGTGCGAGCAGGATGAGCGGCGCCGCGTAGGCCGCCTGGGTGGAAAAGGCCAGGTTCAGCAGAATGAAGGGATAAGGGTCCCACCGCAGCAGCGGCATGGCCACGTTGAGCGCAATCCAGACGATCACCACACAGGTCTGAATGGCGAGGTATCGCCCGGTACCGAGGAAACGGGCGATGGTCTCCGCTCCCCGGCTCAGGGATTCACGATCCACCCGGGCGGAGATCAGCGGGGAGCGGCCGGCGACCGGCACATCGAGCCGGTCGGGGTGGGCCCCTCGTCGCACTGCGAGGCGGGTGGTGGTGTTCACGCTCATGGGAGACGTCCCCTCCGCGTTCGGGCTGCCGTACACGGGCAGGCCGACACGCACTCCAGAGCAGGCCGCGAGGAGAAGAACCCACGGCGGCCCGAACCGACACGTCGCTGATCGGCCGCACCTGCCGGAAAAAACCCGGGACACGCGAGGACCCGGGTGTCATGGACGCTGACCGGACTGACTGGTCGTGCGGACCGCTTCAGAGAGCGGAGACGGCACCGACCACGCCGGCCGCCGGGCTGAACGTCAGCCGGCGTCCACCAGCAGGAAGCGGCTGTTACTGGAGCACCCGCCAGGACTCACAGCGGCCACCTCCTCTGGTCAGCCTCGCTAGAGGATGGGAATTCTCTTGTCAAGGATAACTGCCCCTCGCGGTTGTGCCGCTATGGGGTCCCCCGTGAGCTCTGTCGCCCTTCCGTCGCCTGTCGGCGTCCGGTCACCCGCCAGCGAGCGGCCTCCGGGCCGATGCACAGCCTCCCGCCGCCCGGTGGTCGCCCGGGTAGCCACCGCCCGGCAGCTACCGGGCGCGCCCGGCCGCGTCCGCGGCCAGCAGGGCATCGACCAGCGTCGGCGGGTCGAGGTCGAAGGGCTCGTTGTGTGCCGTCTCGCCCTCGGCGAGTGCCCGTACCGCGATGCCGCGAAGCAGCTCGATCGGCGGATCAGCCAGCCCGACCTGCGCGAGCGTGCGAGGAAGCCCCACCCGGGCGCTGAACGCGAGGACCTCGGCCAGCTCCTCCTCCGGCCGCCCCTCGACGACCAGCTGGACGAGCAGACCGAACGCGACCTTCTCGCCATGCAGGAAGCGGTGCGTCTCGGCTGCCACCGTCAGCCCGTTGTGCACCGAATGGGCGACCGCGAGACCACCGGACTCGAAGCCCAGCCCGGACAACAGCGTGTTCGCCTCCACGAGCCGCTCCACCGCCGGCGTCACCGCCCCGGCCCGCACGGCCCGGATCGCGGCCGGTGCGTCGTCGAACAGGATGCGCCGGCACAGCTCGGCAAGCGCACCCGCGGACGCCGTCTGCGCTCCGTGCAACTGGTTCGCCCGCCGCGCCTCCCGGACGGTGCGCGCCTCATACCAGGTGGCGAGCGCGTCACCGATGCCCGCGACCAGCAGCCGGGCCGGGGCGGCCGCGATCGCGGTCGTGTCGACCAGCACCAGATCAGGATTGCGCGGATAGAACAGATAGCGCTCGAACGCACCGTCCGGGGAGTACACGACGGACAACGCGCTGCACGGCGCGTCGCTGGACGCCGTCGTCGGGCAGGTGACCACCGGCACATCCAGCGCCGCCGCCGCGGCCCGGGCGGTGTCGAGCACCTTGCCGCCCCCGGCACCGACAATCACCGTGGCCTCCGGGTCGCGTGCCGCCGAGAGGACCCGGTCGATCTCCTGGTCGCTGCACTCGCCGCCGAACATGTGCACCGTGTACGGGATGCCGGCGCCATCCAGGCTCGTTCGCCAGGCGTCCTCCAACAGCCGCATCGGCGCCCTGCTGGTGACGATCACCGCCGGGCCGGTGAGGCCGAGGCGGGCCATCTCCGGCCCGAGGGCGGCGGTGGCGTCCCGCCCCTGGACATAGCGACCTGGCGACCCGAACACGGCGAGCATGGACGGACACGCTAGCCGGCCCTGCGACCCTCCCGCAGGGAGATGCCCGCGACCAGTGGTCCTCCGGACGGCACGACCTCCGGACGGAGACAGCCCCGGGGACCTCCCGGCGAGTGGGCGGGCTGGCTGGGCGTGACCCTGCAGTGGCCGGACCGAGCCGTGGGCGCCCCGCCGGCCCCTGGCTGGCGGGATCAAGGTCGAGGGGCGCCGGCGGGTGACCATGGAGCCGCACCGGAAGTCGCCGTCGGGAGACCGCACCCGCGAGATCACCTACCAGGCGTGCCTGCTGACGGTGACCGGCGGCGGCTCGGTGCGGGCATGCAGGAGCCACTGCCGGGGCCACCATGTACCCACAACGCGGCCTTTCCGCCCGGGTTGCCGCTGCTTTCCCAGTAGATCTGATTGCCCTCACCCACGTCGAGCATCCCCTGCGCGTGGGGCTCGAGGGACGGGAACGACTGCTTCATCCAGGGTCCGTCCCGCATCTGAGCGGCGGCATGCTCACCCGGCGACGAGGGCCGTCACGGCAAAGCCCAGCACCGTGACCGCGATGACCGCCCGGATGGGCACCTGCACCCGTTCCACCACCGCCCGCCGCTCCGAGAGCGCTGACAGCGGCCCGGCGACCATGGCCAGGAGCATTCCCGCCCACACCAGCGCGGACAGGTCGGCCACGTCCGGGTTGAGCCCGACCACGAGGATCGTGGCGGCCAACCCGGCGGCGAACAGTACCTGGGGGAGCAGCAGGATCGACATCCGCGGCAGCGCGGCCTTCGCCGTGGCCCCGGACTCGGGGCGCCCGGACAGCACGACCCGGACGAACGAGAGTGCGTACAGGGGCGCGTTGAAAAGTGTGCTCGCGATCGTCCGCTGTGCCCCTCGCAGACCGGCGTAGACGGCGATGAGCAGCATCGAGCTGAGAAGGTACGGCAGGGCGAGCAGGACGTAGGCGGTCAGCGAGACCCCGGAGGCGATCTCCATCCCGGCCAGCGCGCTCATCGGCGGCCCGAGCAGGAACATCATCTGCACGCACGCCACCAGATACCCGATGCCGGTATGCAGGTAGTGCGCCCGCTGCCAGCCGGTCAGCCCCGGCTTGCGCAGCGGGTTGTCGAACAGCAGCAGGCGCAGCCCGTCCATCGCCCATCGGCTGCGCTGCTTGGCGTACTCCGCCGCCGTGGCCGGGGCGATACCGAGCGACACCGCGTCCGGGTGGTAGACGCTGCGCCACCCGCGCGCATGCAGCTCGTACGACGTGTGCAGGTCCTCGACGATGTTCCATTCGCTGAAACCACCGGCGGACTCCAGCGCCGTCCGCCGATACAGGGTGCCGTTCCCGCAGGACGACGCCGCACTGTCCCGGTCCTTCGCCGGTTGCACCGCCCGGTACAGCATCGGCTCGGCGTTGTTGAGGACGTCGTACCGCCCGAGGTCGAACCGCTGTTCGGTGCAGACGAAACCGACCTCTGGATCTCTCAGGTAGCCCAGGACCCTCTCCGCCAGGTCGGGGACCGCGATGTGGTCGGCGTCCAGCGTCATGATCGCCTCTGCGTCGGTGCGGGCGAGAGCATGGTTGAGGTTGGCTGCCTTGCCCTTCGACCCGGTGGTCCGGGTGAAGCAGGTCAACCCGAGCCGGGCGGCGAGCGCGTCGATGTCGCGCCAGTTGTCCCGTCGGGCGATCCGGCCGTCGTTGAGGACGTAGGTGCGGTGCGGGTAGTCGATCGCCAACGCCGCCCGCAGTGTCGCCTCGACGATCTCCACAGGCTCGCCGCAGACGGTGACGAAGACGTCGAGGGTGCCGGCTGGCGCCGGCGGACGCCGGACGTAGCCGGGCCGCACCCGGCACATCATCACCGCCGTCCACACGATCGCGAGGTAGCTGACGACCTCCGCCGTGTAGAACAGGTGGCCGGCCACCCCGGTCCCGTCCAGCGTGCCGGCGCGCCAGACGAGGTACACGACGCCGATCGCCACGACCAGGACGGCCATGACGGGCCCGGCCACGGCTTTGCGGCGCCCGACAGGCACCCGTGCCCAGGTGTCGCGGTCGGCCAGCGGCGGAAGGTCGGACAGCCTTCCGGAAGCGGAGCGGGTGCGGTGGCCGGCGGCGGTGTCAGCGGCGGAGGCCTGCGTGGGGATGGCAGGGATTCTGCTGGGGAGAGCGACCGGCGAGGTGAGCCCGCCGGGTGGGGTGGTGGCGGGTGCGCCGAGCCTCGGCGGTCGGCGCACCGCGGGGCCGTGCGGCGCCGCCAATGTCAGGATTTGTTGTTCAACCGTGCTGGTCGTGTCGTCAGGCCCGGCCTGGTCCAGCATGTTTTCTCCTCTCGGTCTGTTCGCGCATCCTCCCATCTGGTTGTTTCGCTCTTGTCCGTGAGGTCACCGGTAGCCCGTTGGTGGTGCACTACCCGTTCGTGCCAGTTCGGAGCAGTAGTTGATCCGTCTACGGTGCGGTGAACTGCCTGGCGTACCGCAACATTCGTACCCCCGGGTGATAACGGCGCCCGCGTAGTGGTTCTTTTCATAAGAAACGCGCATTGATATCACTGGATAGTTGGGGTTGGTCATCCGGATGCGGGGCTGGGGTCGCGCGGCCCCCTGGGGTCCGAACGCCGGTGGGTCCGGCGACGAAACGCACCCTGTCGACGGCCCTGCCGGACGCGGGGCCGGCCGGGAGACCCGGCTGGCGCGCCGGCGAGGCGCCCGCCGGCCTGCATCGACAGAGCCTTCGGTAGCTTGGGGTGTTTGGACTGTCTCGGTGCGTGACGAGTTTGTGTGCCGGGTATACCGAGCTCCGCGCCGCCATCTCTTCGATGCGTGCGTTGGAGGTGCGTCTTGCGAGGAATTTCGAGAATGAGGGCCCTGGGCCTGATGGTCGGGGCGGGCGTGACGCTGGCGGTTGTTCCCCTGGCACCGGCGACTGCGGGCACAACAAACAATCCGCTGACGGTGGCGGGTACCGTCCGGTGTCAGATCGGCTCGGCCGAATCCATCCGGATCACCGGTGGTGGAGAGTCCCACGGCGCGTCCGTCGGCGTGGGCGGGCAGTTCTCAGTCACCTTCGGAAACCCGCAGCTCCCCAGTATCGCGACTGCTCAGCCTGGATGCACCGGTGTTTATAGCTGTCTGTTGGGGTCCCTGAACGCGGAAGTGCCCTCTGAGCTGGGAGGATGGGAGTTCTCTAGGCTTCCGTCCGCCAGATCGAGAGGGCACTTCGCAGGTGCGATTGTTGCATGCGGCGTCGAGGA
>NZ_JBFLUG010000165.1:0-13990 GCF_041008525.1 Parafrankia sp. FMc2
GTAGCCGTGGCACATCAGCCCCCCAAAAACCCCGGTCCGGCTGCCGCGCAGCCCCACCGGATCCACACCCGCCCGCTCCAACACCTCCCACGACGACTCCAACAACAAACGCTGCTGCGGATCCATCGCCAACGCCTCACGCGGCGATATCCCGAACAACCCCGCATCGAAATCCGCCGCGTCGTACAGGAAACCACCCTCACGGGTGTAGGACGTCCCCGGCCGGTCAGGATCCGGATCGTAAAGCCCCTCCACATCCCACCCACGGTCCGACGGAAACAGCCCCACCCCGTCACGACCCTGCGCCACCAGCTCCCACAGACCCTCCGGCGACGACACCCCACCCGGATACCGGCACGCCATCCCCACGATCGCCACCGGCTCACGGCCGCCCGCCTCGACCTCGGACAGCCGGCGGCGGGTCTGGTGCAGCTCCGCCGTCACACGCTTCAGATATTCCCGGAGCCGCTGCTCGCCCGACATTCTGAGCCACCTCACTCCGGAGAACGCCGGGTCACACCCGGTCCGAGGTTCACCCGCACACAAAGTGGGCTCCAGTGAAATCACACTGGAGCCACCTCACCCATCCATATCGGACGCTAGGGGCGGCCCGACGGGCCAACAACCCCTAGCGGGCCCCTATCAGGCCTGGCCGCTGGCCTGCCCGTCAAATCCCAGCTCGTTGTCGATGAACGCGAACATCTCGTCGTCGGACGCGGAATCAAGAAGCTCGATGACGTCGTCCGCGGGTTCCTCGACGGTGACGTCCCGGAACTGCGCGAGCAGTTCCTGCAGCCGCCCGGCGACCTCTGTCCGCACCTCGCCGGCAAGGGCGTCACCGGCCAGTGCGGCCTCGAGCCGGGCCAGGTCGGTCAGCACGTCCACGGTCGCCGGCACCGACCCAGCCGGCACCGAGCCGGCCGGTACCGGCGCGGACGTCACCGGCCGCAGCAGTTCGACGAGGTGACCGGCGAGGATCTCGGCCGTCGGGTAGTCGAAGAGCAGTGTCGCGGGCAGCCGCAGCCCGGTGGCGCCGTTCAGCCGGTTGCGCAGCTCGACCGCGGTGAGCGAGTCGAAGCCCAGGTCGAGCAGGCCGCGGGCCGGGTCGATGTCGTCACCCGACGGGTAGCCGAGGATGGCGGCGACCTCGTGCTGCACCAGCTGGAGCAGCACCGCCGGGTGTTCGGTGACCGCCACGGCCGCGAGGCGGCGCACGACGTCCGGCTCGCCGGAGCCGTCCGCGACCCGTACGGCGGCAGCGGCGGGGCGGGCCGGTGCCGGGACGAGCCGGCGCAGCAGCGGCGACACCTCGCCCCCGGCGGCCCGCAGCCCGCGCAGGTCGAGGTGGATGGGCACCACCGGCACGGCGTCGGTGGCCAGCGCGGCGTCGAAGAGCTCCAGCCCCTCGGCCACGCTCAGCGGCACCACCCCGGCGCGGATCATCCGCGCCAGGTCGGCCTCGCCCAGGGCGCCGGCCATGCCGCCGTCGGCCCACGGGCCCCAGGCCAGCGCCTGGCCGGCGAGCCCGTGTGCCCTGCGGTGCTGCGCGAGCGCCTCCAGGAAGGAGTTCGCCGCGGCGTAGTTCGACTGCCCCGGCGTACCGAACACCGCGGACGCCGACGAGAACAGGACGAACGCGGCGAGGTCCAGGTCACGGGTCAGCTCGTGCAGGTTCAGCGCACCGTCGACCTTCGGTCGCAGCACCGTCTCGATGCGCTCCGCCGTCATCGACTCGAGGATGCCGTCCGCGAGCGCACCGGCGGTGTGGATCACCGCGGTGAGCGGGCGGTCGGCCGGTACCTCGGCGAGCACCCCGGCCAGGGCCGTGCGGTCCGCGACGTCGGCGGCCCGCACGGTGACGGTGGCGCCGAGCGCGGTCAGCTCGTCGACCAGCTCACCGGCCCCGCCGGCGGTCGGCCCGCCGCGGCTGACCAGCAGCAGGTTGCGCACCCCGTGCCGGTTCACCAGATGACGGGCGACATGGCCGCCGAGGGTCCCGGTGCCGCCGGTGACGAGCACGGTCCCCTCGGGTGCGCCGAACAGCCCGGTGTCCGGTGCCGGCACGACCCGGGCCCGGGTCAGCCGCGGCTCCAGCGGCGTCCCGTCGCGCAGGGCGACCTGCGGCGCGCCGCCGGCGACCACCGCCGGCAGCGCACGCCAGGACGCCGGGCTGCCGTCGAGGTCGACGAGCTGGAGACGGTCCGGGTTCTCCTGCTGGGCGCTGCGCAGCAGGCCCCACACCGCGGCCGCGTGGGCGAGGTCCGCCGGCGCTTCGTCCGGCGTGGCCGCGACCGCGCCGTGGGTGAGGACGACGAGTCTCGCCCCGCTCGGCACCGGCAGTTCCAGCCACCGCCGCACCAGGTCGGCCACCCGCACCGTCGCCGCGCGCACCGTCGCCGCGTCGACCGGTGCCGCGTCGACAGGGGTGACGGCGTCGGTGGCACCGCGGAGGTCGTCCCCGCCGGGCAGGCACGGCAGCAGCACGACGGACGTCGACGACGGGACCGCCGCCGGATCGGTGCGGACCGCCAGGCCCGCCGCCTGCGCCGCGCTGGACCCGAGCCGCAGCGCGACCGCGGTCGTATCCGCCGCGGACGACTCCGTGCCGGCCGCTGTGCCGGCCGCTCCGGCGAGCATCACCCAGCCGTTCATCGTGGTGGCGGCCGCCGCCGTGACGGCTGTGTTCCGCTCCCAGTCGAGGGCGAAGACGCGCTGGTGGCGGGTACCGAGGTCGAGCCGCCCCTCGGGAAGTGGCCGCAGGACGAGCGCGTCGACGGTGAGGACCGGCTGGCCGTCGTCGCCGGTCGCGGTCAGCCTGACGGCGTCCACCCCGGTCGGGGTGATCCGCACCCGCAGCCGGGCCGCGCCGTGGGCGTGCACGGTCACCCCTGTCCAGGCGAAGGGCAGACGTCCCGCGTTCGCGGTTCCGCCCGGTGCAGCCCCGTTCGAACCTGCACCATTCGCGGCCGCGGCGGGGGCGGTGGCGGATCCGGTGGGCAGGGTGAGCGCGTGCAGGGCCGCGTCGAGGAGCGCGGGGTGCACGGTGAACTGGTCGGCGGTCCGCGCGGCCTCGTCGTCCAGGGCGACCTCGACAAACAGGTCGCCGTCGGCGTGCCAGGCGGCGCGCAGGCCCTGGAAGTGGGGCCCGTAGGCGAAGCCCAGGTCAAGCAGGCGCTCGTAGCATCCCGCGACCGGCAGGGCCTCGGCGCCCGCGGGCGGCCAGGCCGCCGCGCCGGTGTCCTCGGCCGGCACCACGGCGGGGGCGAGGATGCCGCTGGCGTGGTGCCGCCACTGCTCACCCGGCTCGTCGGCCGGCCGGGAGTGGATGCGCAGGGTCCGGCGGCCGGTCTCGTCCGCGGCCCCGGCGGTGATCTGCAGCTGGACGGCGTCCCGTTCCGCGATGGCGAGCGGCAGGTGCAGCGTCAGCTCCTCGACCGATCCGCAGCCGACGTGGGCGCCGGCGAGGACCGCGAGGTCGACGAAGGCGGTGCCCGGCAGCAGCACCGTCCCGGCGACGACGTGGTCGGCGAGCCACGGGTGGGTGCGCAGCGAGGCGCGGCCGGTGAGGATGACGCCGTCGTCGTCGACCATCGCCACGACCGCGCCGAGCAGCGGGTGGTCGGCCGCTCCGAGCCCGGCGGCGGCGAGATCGCCGACACCCGCCCCGGAGCGGATCCAGTACCTCCTGTGCTGGAACTCGTAGGTCGGCAGGTCCACGGCCTGCTCCCCGGTCCCGTCGAACAGCCGCGTCCAGTCGACGACGACACCGTGGACGTGCAGCCGGGCCAGCGCGGTCAGCGCCGTGGACGTCTCGTCGCGGTCACGACGCAGCAGCGGAACGAACACACTGCCGTCGGCGTCGGGCAGCACCTGCTGCGCCATCGCGGTCAGCACACCGTCCGGACCCGCCTCGACGAACCGGGTCACGCCCGTCGCGGCGAGGGTCGCGACGGCGTCGGCGAACCGCACCGGCTCGCGGACCTGCCGCACCCAGTACTCCGGATCCGTCCACTCACCCGCCCCGACCGCACGCCCCGTCACCGTGGACACCACCGGAAGCGTCGGCTCCCGGAACGTCAGCCCACGGACGACCGTGGCGAACTCGGCCAGCATCGGCTCCATCAACACCGAGTGGAACGCATGACTCGTCCGCAGCCGGGTGGACTTCCATCCCTGCGTGGCAGCCAGCTCCGCCGCGGCGCCGATCGCCTCCGCCGCACCGGACAGAACCACGGCCGCCGGGCCGTTCACCGCAGCCAGATCCACCGCGATACCGGCCTCGGCGAGCCCCGCGAGGACGTCGACCTCACCGGCCTGCACCGCGAGCATCGCCCCACCGGCAGGCAGCGCCTGCATCAGCCGACCGCGGGCCACGACCAGCACCGCGGCGTCCGCCAGATCCAGCACCCCGGCGGTGTGCGCGGCGGCGACCTCACCGATCGAATGACCGACGACCACATCCGGTGTCACACCCCAGTGCCGCAACAACGCCGTCAGCGCCACCTCGACCGCGAACAGCGCCGGCTGCGCATACCCCGTCTGATCCAACAGACCCGGCTCGTCGCCGTCGCCGTCGCCGATCAGCTCGCGCAGCGGCCGGTCCAGGTGGGCGTCCAGGTGCGCGCAGACCGCGTCGAACGCATCCGCGAACACCGGGAACGCGTCATACAGCGCCCAACCCATCCCGACCCGCTGCGCGCCCTGGCCCGTGAAGACCAGCGCCAGGCGGCCCTCACCGGCGGCACCTGCCACGACCCGTGGTGACGCGGTGCCCGCCGCGAGGGCGGTCAGCCCGTCCACCAGCTCGTCGCGGTTGGCGGCCAGCACCACGGCGCGGTGCGCCAGCACCGCCCGCCGCACCGAGGCCGCACCGATCGCACCCACGCCCACGCTCACGTCCACGCCCGTACCCGGCGCGCCGGCGTCGGCGGGCAGCCCGGCGTCCGCCGTCTGCAGGCGGCGGGCCTGGGCCTGCAGCGCGGCCCGGTCGTGGCCGGAGACCAGGACGGGGACGACCGGCAGCGCCGGGCGCACCATCCCCGTGCCCGGCTCCGCGGCCACGGCGGGGTCGTCGTCCGGTGCCTGTTCGAGGATGACATGGGCGTTGGTGCCGCTCACACCGAACGACGAGACGCCGGCGCGGCGCGGGCGGCCGTTCTCCTCCCACGTGCGGGCTTCGGTGAGCAGTTCGATCGCGCCGGCTGCCCAGTCGACGTGCGGGGTCGGCTCGTCGACGTGCAGGGTCGCCGGCAGCGTCCCGTGGCGCATCGCCAGCACCATCTTGATGATCCCGGCAGCGCCGGCCGCGGCCTGCGTGTGACCGATGTTCGACTTGATCGACCCCAGCCACAGCGGGTTCTCCGCCGGGCGTCCCTGACCGTAGGTCGCCAGCAGTGCCTGCGCCTCGATCGGGTCACCCAGCGTCGTGCCCGTGCCGTGCGCCTCGACCACGTCGACGTCCGACGGGGACAGGCCGGCGCTGGCCAGCGCCTGGCGGATCACCCGCTGCTGCGACGGGCCGTTCGGCGCCGTCAGACCGTTCGACGCACCGTCCTGGTTCACCGCCGAACCACGCACCACCGCCAGCACCCGCCGGCCGTCCCGGCGGGCGTCCGACAGACGCTGCACCAGCAGCACCCCGGCGCCCTCCGACCAGCCCGTCCCGTCCGCCGAGGCGGCGAACGAGCGGCACCGGCCGTCGGCGGACAGGCCGCGCTGGCGGGAGAACTCGACGAACACGTCGGGGTGCGCCATGACCGTCACACCGCCGACCAGTGCCATCTCCGCCTCGCCGGCGCGGATCGCCTGCGCGGCGAGGTGCAGCGCCACCAGCGACGACGAACAGGCCGTGTCCACCGTGACCGCCGGGCCCTCGAGACCGAACGTGTACGCCAGCCGGCCCGACATCACGCTCGACGCCGTCCCGGTGAGCAGGTGGCCCTCGAGACCCTGCAGGGATTCCGCCGGGCCGGCGCCGTAGCCCATGGCGCTGGCGCCGATGAACACCCCGACCGGACGTCCACGCAGCCCCGTCGGATCAATACCAGCCCGTTCGAACGCCTCCCAGGCCGTCTCGAGCAGCAGGCGCTGCTGCGGGTCCATCGCCAGGGCCTCGCGGGGCGAGACGCCGAACAGGCCCGCGTCGAAGTCACCGGCGTCGCGGAGGAAGCCGCCGGAGCGGGTGTAGGACGTCCCGAGGCTTTCCGGGTCGGGGTCGTAGAGGGCGTCGAGGTCCCAGCCGCGGTCGGTCGGGAAGGCGCCGATGGCGTCGCCGCCGGCGGCCAGCAGGTCCCACAGGGCCTCCGGTGTGCTGACGCCACCGGGCAGCCGCAGGCCCATGCCGACGATCACGATCGGGTCGTCGGTCGTCGCCACCGGCGCGGGCATCACGGACGTCGCGGGCCCGGCGGCCACCGGTGCGGCACCGGGGATCTCCGCGAGCAGGTGGCCGGCGAGCCGGCGGGCGTTCGGGTAGTCGAAGACCAGTGTCGCCGGCAGCCGCATCCCGGTCGCCCGCACCAGCCGGTTGCGCAGCTCCACCGCGGTCAGCGAGTCGAAGCCGAGCTCCTTGAACGCGCGGTCGCCGGGGACGTCCTCGGCCGAGCCGTGCCCGAGCACCGCGGCCACCTCGGCCCGGACCAGGTCGAGAGCCACCCTCTCCCGCTCGGACGCCGGCAGCGCGCCCAGCCGCCCGGCGAGACCCGTACCCGCGTCGGGAGACTGGCCCGCCGACGGCTGCTGCGGCTCGCCGGCCGCGGCCAGCTCCTCGAACAGCGGACGTGCGCGGGCGGCGGAGAACACCGCCACGAAGTCCGCCCAGCGGACGTCCGCCACGGTCACGGTGTCGTCGTCGTTGCCGACGGCGCGGGCCAGCGCGGCGATCGCGTGCCGGGGTTCCATGGCGGTCAGGCCGCGGCGGCGCAGCTGCCCGGCGACCGTCTCGTCGGCCGCCATGCCGACCGCTGCCCAGGGTCCCCAGGCCACGGCCGTGCCGACCCGGCCGGAGGCCCGGCGGCGCAGGATCAGCCCGTCGAGGGCCGCGTTCGCCGCGCCGTAGGCGGCCTGCTCGCCGCTGCCCCACACGCCGGAGATCGACGAGAAGACGACGAAGGCGTCCAGCGGGGTGCCGCCGAGCAGCTCGTCCAGGTGCAGCGCACCGGCGACCTTGCCGGACACCACCCGGTTCAGGTGGTCGGCGTCGATGTCGACCAGCGCCCGGTCCTCCCCGACACCGGCCGCGTGGACGACCGCCGACAGCTCACCGGGATCACCGACCTGCGCCAGCAGGGCCGCCACCGCCGCCCGGTCGGCCAGGTCACAGGCGACCAGCTCGACCGCGGCCCCGTCGGCGGACAGCTCCTCGGCGAGCTCGGCGGCGCCGGCCGCGGCCGGCCCGCGCCGGCTCGCCAGCACCAGCCGCCGCGCGCCGCTGCGCGCGGCCCACCGGGCGACCTCCGCGCCCAGGCCACCGGTGCCGCCGGTGATCAGGACGGTGCCGCGCGGGCTCCACTCGGTGCCGGTGCCGGCCGGGGCCGGGGTGAGCCGCCGCACCAGGATGCCGCTGCCGCGGACCGCGACCTGGTCCTCCCCGCCGGGCAGCCCGGCCAGGACGGCGAGCGCGCGGGACGCCGCCCGCCGGTCCAGCGTGGCGGGCAGGTCCAGCAGGCCGCCCCACCGCTGCGGATGTTCCAGGCCGACGACCCGGCCGAGGCCCCACACCTGTGCCTGCAGCGGATCCACCGGCCGGTCCGACCGGCCGGTCGAGACCGCACCGGACGTCACCAGCCACACCGGCGCGCCGACCCCGGCGTCGTCGAGGGCCTGCACCGTCGCCAGGCCGTCGGCCAGCGGGTCCGCGGCGAACCCGGCCAGCGCCAGCACACCGGCGATCGGCCCGTCGACGGCCCGCAGCCGCTGCGCGAGGGCGGCACGGTCCCCGGCGAACCCGGCGAACCCGGTGGCCCCGGTGGCCCCGGTGGGCACGGCGGCCGTCGGGATGCCCGAGTCAGCGAGCACCTGGGCCAGGCCCGGGACGTCCGCGCCGACGAGCAGCCAGGTGCCCGGCTGCGCGGGCCGGGCGGTCCGGTCCGGGTCCACGACCGGCTTCCAGGTGACGCGGTAGCGCCAGCCGTCGGCCGCCACGTCGAGCCGGCGCCGTTCCCGCCAGGCGGCGAGTGCGGGCATGACCGGTTCCAGCGCGGTCGGGTCGAGGCCGAGCTGCGCGGCCATCCCGGTCAGGTCCGCGCGGTCCACGGCGTCCCAGAACCCGCCGTCGAGCACCGTGTCGGGCTCGAACGCCCCGAGCTGGTTCTCCAGCCAGTACCGACGCCGTTGGAAGGCGTACGTCGGCAGGTTCCCCGCCGGCGTCGCCCCGGTGCCGTCGAACAGCCGCGTCCAGTCGACGACCACGCCGTGGATGTGCAGCTGCGCCAGCGCGGTCAGCGCCGTGGACGTCTCGTCGCGGTCGCGGCGCAGCAGCGGGACGAACACACTGCCGTCGGCGTCGGGCAGGATCTGCTGGGCCATCGCGGTCAGCACACCGTCCGGACCCGCCTCGACGAACCGGGTGACACCGGTCGCGGCCAGGGTCGCGACGGCGTCGGCGAACCGCACCGGCTCCCGGACCTGCCGCACCCAGTACGCCGGATCCGTCCACTCACCCGGCCCGACCAGCCGACCGGTGACCGTGGAGACCACCGGAAGGGTCGGCTCCCGGAAGCTCAGCCCGCGGACGGCCGTCGCGAACGCGGCGAGCATCGGCTCCATCAACGCCGAGTGGAAGGCGTGACTCGTCCGCAGCCGGGTCGTTGTCCATCCGCGCGCGGCAGCCAGCTCCGCGGCGGTGTCGATCGCCTCCCCTGCACCGGACAGGACCACGGCCGTCGGGCCGTTCACCGCAGCCAGATCCACCGCGATACCGGCCTCGGCGAGCCCCGCGAGGACGTCGACCTCACCGGCCTGCACCGCGAGCATCGCCCCACCGGCAGGCAGCGCCTGCATCAGCCGACCGCGGGCCACGACCAGCACCGCGGCGTCCGCCAGATCCAGCACCCCGGCGGTGTGCGCGGCGGCGACCTCACCGATCGAATGACCGACGACCACATCCGGTGTCACACCCCAGTGCCGCAACAACGCCGTCAGCGCCACCTCGACCGCGAACAGCGCCGGCTGCGCATACCCCGTCTGATCCAACAGCTCCGGCTCGTCACCGTCGACCAGAGCCCGGACCGACCGGTCCAGGTGAAGGTCGAGATGCGCGCAGACCGCGTCGAACGCGTCCGCGAACACCGGGAAGGTCTCGTACAGCTCCCGGCCCATGCCGATCCGCTGCGCGCCCTGGCCGGTGAAGAGCACCGCCAGCCGGCCCTCACCCACCACACCCCGCACCAGGCCCGGCGCGCCGGCACCGACCCGAAGGGCCTCCAGCGCCGCGCGCAGGTCGTCCACCCCCGCGGCCAGGACCACCGCACGGTGCGCCAGGACGGCGCGGCGCACCGACCCGGCGCCGAGGGCGAGCACATCGGCGTCCACCGCGGCGAGACGTCCCGCCTGCGCCCGCAGAGCCGCGTCGTCGTGCCCCGACACCAGTACCGGAACCACCGGCAGCGCCCTCGGGGCGGGCTCGGCCGGCCCGCCGGCCGCGGAGACCGGCGCCGGGAGCTGCTCCGCGGCCTGCTCCGGCGCCTGCTCGAGGATGACGTGGGCGTTCGTGCCGCTCACGCCGAACGCCGAGATGCCGGCGCGGCGCGGGCGGCCGTCCGCGGCCCACGGCCGGGAGGCGGTGAGGAGCTCGACCGCGCCGGTGGCCCAGTCGACGCTCGGCGTGGGCTGGTCCACGTGCAGGGTCGCGGGCAGGATGCCGTGCCCCATCGCGAGGATCACCTTCATCAGACCGGCGGCACCGGCCGCGGCCTGCGTGTGACCGATGTTCGACTTGATCGACCCCAGCCACAGCGGGTTCTCCGCCAGGCGGTCCTGACCGTAGGTCGCCAGCAGCGCCTGGGCCTCGATCGGGTCACCCAGCGTCGTGCCCGTGCCGTGCGCCTCGACGGCGTCGACGTCCGCCGGGGAGAGCCCGGCGCTGGCCAGGGCCTGCCGGATCACCCGCTGCTGCGACGGGCCGTTCGGCGCCGTCAGACCGTTGCTCGCGCCGTCCTGGTTGACCGCGCTGCCCCGCACGACCGCGAGCACCGGCCGGCCGGCGCGGCGGGCGTCCGAGAGGCGCTGCACGAGCAGCACCCCGGTGCCCTCCGACCAGCCCGTCCCGTCGGCGCCGGCCGCGAACGAGCGGCACCGCCCGTCCGGGGAGAGGCCGCGCTGGCGGGAGAACTCGACGAACAGGTCCGGGTTCGGCATGACGGTCACCCCGCCGACGAGCGCCATCTCGGCCTCACCGGCGCGGATCGCCTGCACCGCCAGGTGCAGCGCGACCAGCGACGACGAACAGGCCGTGTCGACGGTGACCGCCGGTCCCTCGAGACCGAACGTGTAGGCGAGCCGGCCGGAGATCACGCTGGAGGCGGTGCCGGTCAGCAGGCGGCCTTCGAGCCCCTCGTCGTCGCTGTCGAACGCGCCGATCCCGTAGCCCATGTAGGTGGCGCCGATGAACACACCGACGGGACGTCCACGCAGCCCGGTCGGATCGATCCCGGCGCGCTCGAACGCCTCCCAGGACGTCTCCAGCAGCAGCCGCTGCTGCGGGTCCATCGCCAGCGCCTCACGGGGGCTGATCCCGAACAGGCCCGCGTCGAACTCGGCGGCCTCGTAGAGGAACCCGCCCTCGCGGGCGTAGGACGTCCCCGCGTGGTCCGGATCCGGGTGGTAGAGCTCCTCGACGTTCCAGCCGCGGTCGAGCGGGAAGCCGCCGATGGCGTCGCGGCCGTCGGCCAGCAGCTCCCACAGGCCCTCCGGGGTGTCGATCCCGCCGGGCAGCCGCAGGCCCATCCCGACGATCACGACCGGGTCGTCGGTGGTCGCCACCACCGCGGGCAGCCGCGACGTTCCCGCCGGGGCCGCGCCGGTGACCTCGGCGAGCAGGAACTCCGCCAGCCGCTGCGCGTTCGGGTAGTCGAAGACCAGCGTCGCCGGCAGCCGCAGCCCGGTGACCGCCGCGAGACGGTTCCGCAGCTCGACCGCCGTCAGCGAGTCGAAGCCGAGGTCACTGAACGCCCGGTCCCCCGCGACCGCCGCGGCGGAGTCGTGCCCGAGCACCCCGGCCACCTCGGCGCGTACCAGGGCGAGGACCTCCCGGTCCCGTTCGCCGGCAGGCAGCTCCGCGAGCCGCTGCGACAGCGACGACACCACCGTCCCGCCGGCAGCCGCCGCCGCGTCCGCGGCCAGCACCACCGCCGCGGGCAGATCCGCGAACAACGGCCGCGGACGGGCAGCGGTGAACACCGGCAGGAACAGCTCCCACCGCACATCCGCCACCACGACCACGTCATCACCGGAGCCGGTGGCAGTGCCGGAACCGGTGGCAGTGCCGGAACCGGTGCCGACCGCCCGGGCGAGGGCCGCGACGGCCTGGTCCGGGTCCATCGCGGTCAGGCCCTGACGGCGCAGCTGGCCCGCCACCGCCTCGTCGGCCGCCATGCCGACCTGCGCCCACGGACCCCACGCCACCGCCGTACCGACCCGGCCGGCTGCCCGCCGGCGCAGGATCAGTGCGTCCAGGGCGGCGTTCGCCGCGCCGTACGCGGTCTGCCCGCCGCTGCCCCAGACGCCGGAGATCGACGAGAAGACGACGAAGGCGTCCAGCGGTGTGTCGCCGAGCAGTTCGTCCAGGTGCAGCGCGCCGGAGACCTTGCCCGCCACCACCCGGCGCAGATGATCGGCGTCGACGTCGGCCAGGGCACGGTCCTCGCCGACACCGGCCGCGTGCACCACCGCCGACAGCGGGCCGGCGTGGGCCAGCAGATCCGCCACGGCCGCCCGGTCCGCCAGGTCGCAGGCCAGCACCTCCGCCCGGGCACCGGCCGCGGTCAGGTCCGCCAGCAGCTCGGCGGCACCGGCCGCCCCGGGACCGGACCGGTTCACCAGCACCAGCCGCTGGGCACCGTTGCGCGCGGCCCACCGGGCCACCTGCGCGCCCAGCCCGCCGGTCCCGCCGGCGATCAGCACCGTCCCGCGCGGACGCCACCCCGCGCCCTCGTCCACACCCGGAACCGGCGCCGGCGCCGGCACCAGCCGCCGCAGCAGCACCCCGCTGCCACGGACCGCGACCTGGTCCTCCCCGTCGAGCAGCCCGGCCAGGACGGCGATCGTCCGCGACGCCGCCCGCCGGTCCAGGCGGGCCGGCAGGTCGAGCGCCCCGCCCCACCGCTCGGGATGCTCCAGGCCGAGGACGCGGCCGAGCGCCCAGACCTGCGCCTGTGCCACGTCCACCGGCTGGTCCGACCGGCCGGTGGAGACCGCGGCGGAGGTCACCAGCCACAGCGGTGCGCCGATCCCCGCATCCCCGAGCGCCTGCGCCGCCACGAGGCTGTCGGCCAGCGGGTCCGCCCCGAACGCCGCCAGGGACACCACACCGGCGACCGGGCCGTCCAGGCCACCGCCACCGCCACCGCCACCGAGGTCGTCCACCGCCGACCGCAGCCGGGCGGCCAGCACGTCCCGATCCGTCCCCGGGTCGGCCGGCACCCGTACGACCGTCGCGCCCGCCGACGTCAGCGCGCCGGCCAGCTCCGCGGCGAGCAGCGTCGCTCCGGTCTCGGTCTCGGTCTCGATCTCGGGCTCGGGCTCGGGCTCGGGCTCGGTTGCGAGCAGCAGCCAGGTGCCTGCCAGGGAGGCCGCGCCCGGGTCGGCGGCCGGCTTCCAGGTCACCCGGTACCGCCACCCGTCGCCGGCCGCCTCCAGGCGGCGCTTCGCCCGCCACGACGTCAGCGCCGGCAGGACACTCTCCAACGACGCCGTGTCCACCTCGAGCCGTGCCGCGAGCCCGGCGAGGTCGGACCGCTCGACCGACTCCCAGAAAGCCGCCTCGACAACGTCGGCCTCACCGGCCGTGGCCGCTTCGAGCGGCGCGTACTCCAGCCAGTACCGCCGCCGCTGGAACGCATACGTCGGCAGGTCCTCCGCCGGCGTCGCCCCGGTGCCCTCGAACAGCGCCGTCCAGTCGACGACGACACCGTGGACGTGCAGCCGGGCCAGCGCGGTCAGCGCCGTGGACGTCTCGTCCCGGTCACGACGCAGCAGCGGCACGAACACACTGCCCTCGGCATCCGGCAGCGTCTGCGCCGCCATCGCCGTCAGCACACCGTCCGGACCCGCCTCGACGAACCGCGTCACCCCGGTCGCCGCCAGGGTCGCGACGGCGTCCGCGAACCGCACCGGCTCCCGCACCTGCCGCACCCAGTACCCGGGGTCGGACCATTCGCCGGCCTCGACCGGACGTCCGGTCACGCTCGACACAACCGGCAGTACGGGCTCCTGGAACCGCAGCCCGCGAACGACCGCGGCGAACTCGGCGAGCATCGGCTCCATCAACGCCGAGTGGAACGCATGACTTGTCCGCAGCCGGGTCGACGTCCATCCGCGCGCGGCGGCCAGCTCCGCCGCGGCGCCGATCGCCTCCACGGCACCGGACAGGACGACGGCCGTCGGGCCGTTGACCGCAGCCAGATCCACCACGACACCGGCGTCCGCCAGAGCCACGAGGACGTCGACCTCACTGGCCTGTACGGCGAGCATCGCCCCACCGGCGGGCAGCGCCTGCATCAGCCGGCCCCGCGCCGCGACCAGCACCGCCGCGTCCGCCAGATCCAGCACCCCGGCCGTGTGCGCCGCGGCGATCTCACCAATCGAATGGCCGACGACGACGTCCGGCGTCACACCCCAGTGACGCAACAACGCGGTGAGGGCGACCTCGACGGCGAACAGCGCGGGCTGCGCATACCCCGTCTGGTCGAGCAGCTCCGGCTCGGCGCCGTCGATCAACGCCCGGACCGACCGGTCCAGGTGAAGATCCAGATGCGCACAGGCGGCATCGAAG
>NZ_JBFLUG010000166.1:0-13586 GCF_041008525.1 Parafrankia sp. FMc2
GGCCGGGGGAGGCGCCGTGGCCGCGGGGGGCGGGGCCCGGTCGACAGCGGGTCGAGAGAGGGAGGCCGCCATGACCGGCGAGGGCCGCAACGGGTCGGCAGGCAGGTCCGCGGGGGCTGACATCGTCGTCGGGATCGACGGGTCGCCGGGTTCGGAGTCCGCGCTGCGGTGGGCCGTCACGGAGGCGTCCCGGCGCGGCGCCCGGGTACGTGCTGTCCTCGGCTCGTGTCCACACGAGCAGCCGTCAGCTGTCCGCCGGTGGGCTGACGCGACCGCGGGTCCGCACGACGAGGGGACGCTCGCGCAGGCCGCCGGCCAGGTTCTGCACGAGGCACTCACCGACGTCGAGCTTCCGCCCGGGCTCGCCGTCGTCGAGGAGGTGGTTGACGCCCCGGGCAGCGAGGCCCTGCTCACCGCGGGTCGGGACGCCGAGATGATCGTGGTCGGGACGCGCGGCCGCGGCCTCCTCCACCGCCTGCGGATCGGTTCCGTCAGCGCGTCCGTCGCGGTGCACTCGCCCGTACCCGTCGTTGTCGCCCGCGCCCCCCGAACGGGGGATGAGGACGATGCTGCGGAGCCGGCCGGGTCGGGTGGACCGAGCGGGCCGCAGCCACACACGTCGGACGCGCCGCCGCGTCCGGTGGTCGTCGGTGTGGACGGTTCACCGAACTCGCTGGCGGCGCTGCGCTGGGCCGCGGACGAGGCCGTGCTGCGCGGAGCCCCCCTGCACGTCGTACACGCCTGGCTTGCCGCGGTGCCTCTCCCGTTCGCCGAGACGTCCGGAGACATCGTGGCGGCCCTCGAGGACCAGGCCCGGGCCATGCTGGACGACTCGATCGCACAGGTGATCGGCGCGGCCGCCGGACCGGGCCAGGACGGTCCGGCGGCACCCACGCCCAGCGTCCGACGGGTGCTGGTGGCGGCCTCGGCGACGCGGGCGCTGCTGGAGGAGAGCCGGGACGCCGATCTGCTGGTGGTCGGGGCCCGCGGCCGGGGCGGCTTCGCCGAGCTTCTGCTCGGATCGGTCAGCCACCAGACGATGCTGCACGCGACCGCGCCCGTGGCGATCATTCACGGCCGCTGACCGCTGCCGCCACGGCTGTACCGGGCCGTACGGGGTCCCCGGCCGACGGGTTCCCGGCCGATGGGTCCCCGGCCGACGCAGGGGGCATCAGCTCCGTCGGCGCGTCGACCCGCACTGGACGCCCGCCAGCTCGGCGCGGATCTCCTCCCAGCTACGCCAGTCGAGCCGGTCGTCGGATGCGGTCTGGTCCCACGGGTTGCGGAGAAGGACCCGCCCGGTGTGCTCGTCCGCGCCGAGGATCGTGTAGGCATGCGCGGGCACGAGTCCCGATCCGCCGCCGGTCCGGTTCCGCGTGACCACGGTCACCACATCACCGGCCGCCAGCCTGCCGGCGATGTCCGGCACCTCGACGTTGGCCGACGGGACGCCGACGGCCTCGGCGCCGGTCAGCTGCCGCATCGCGGCGGCGGGATCACCGCCCTCGATACCCGCGTAGCTGCCCGCCAGGCGGGCGTAGGCCTTCTCGTACAGGGCGGGCCACAGCTCCGGGTCACCATCGGCGTTGTCCGTGTCGGCGCCGATCTCCTGGCCGGTCCTCCGATCCACGGGAAGGCTCCGGGTCACCGTGATCTCGACGGCCCCGCGCCCCGTGTACAGGGTGACAGTGACTGTGCCGTTCGCGTTCTCCCGGAGGTTCCCGCGTAACAACGCCGGATCCGCGTGGACGACGCCGAGGAGGGCCGCGAGGAAGTAACAGTCGCCGAGCCGGCCCTGGCCGACGTCCGCCGCGGTCGCCCCGCGCACCCAGACCGGGCTCCTGCTGTGCCCACGCCGGACGAAGCCTTCCGTGGAGGCGCTCAGCCCCAGCGCACGGCTCCACGACGGCCCCTGCTCGACCACCGGCGGTTCCAGCCCTGGGAACAGCCGGGCCACCTCGCTCACCATCGGCGGCGGCGCCTGACGCAGGATCAGGTCCCCGAGCGCGACGACGGCGGGCAGTCGGTGCAGTGTGCTCAGATCCAGCCGGCTCGGTGCCAGGGCCGCGGCCGCGGCCAGCACCTCCAGCGGACGGCCACGTAGACCACCGATCACCGGCGTCAGCTCGCCCGGAGCGAGCCGTGTCAGCCGTACGGCGATCTCGGCGAGCTCAGCCACCCCCAGCCGCAGCGGGTCGGTGCCGATCAGCATCGCCAGCCCCGCGACGGGCCCCTCCGGTGCGGCCGAACCGCGTGCGACCGGACGGGGCGCAGGGCGGTCAGCCGGCGGCGAGGCCTGGTCAGGCGAGGGTGCGGGCCGGCGGGCGAGACCCTCGGCGGCGGCGATCTCCGCCAGCCTGCGGTCGATCGACTCGGCCATCTCACCGGCCTGCGCGGCCACGAGGTCGAGGCCGTGACACACGCCCACAGCCCGCCCGCTGGGCCCCAGCCGAGCCAGGAGGCGAACCGCCTCGTGCCCGGCCGCCCGCAGCCGGCGAGCGAGCTCCGCGAGCCGCTGGGCCGAGAAGCGGACATCCACCGGCCAGGCCGACCCTGTTGGCCAGAAGCGCTCCGGAGGCCGGAGGACCAGACGCACCGGAGGCACCGGAGGCACCGGAACGGCGGCGAGGTCGGCGGTGGCGGCGAGGTCGAGGACATCGGCCCGCTCGCGGGCCAGGCGGGCGCCCGCGGCCAGTGCGGACGCCCAGGCGTCGATCCGGGCGTGGCATCGCTGCTGCCAGGGTGACCGCCACGTCAGGTCGTCGTCGAGGGCGATCACCGGCCCGAGCAGCAGCAGGATCTGCTCCGCCGCCTGGCGCAGGGCTACGGCCGTCGCGCGCGGCGAGGCGGGCTCATCGTGGCCGGCGCCGAGTCTCGGATGCCTCACCGCCCCGGTCGTGCCGGCATCTTCCCGCATGATCGCAAAGTTAACCGCCGGCCGCCGCTGGGGACCCGGGCCGACGGGGAGAGGCAACGCAGGGAACCGGGCGAGCTACAACCCGGTGGCAGCCATCACCCGCAGGCAGCGGTTCTCCAGGTGGATAACGATCTTCCAGTAGTCACGGAAGGCGGGGTTCGTCGTCTGGCCGTGGTGGTAGCGGAAGTAGATCTGCTGCGCGATCACGGCGAGTCGGAACAGGCCGAACACCTGGTAGAACGGCCACCGGCCGACATCCACGCCGCGGCGCTCGCCGTAGTACTCGACGATCTCGGCCCGGGTGGGCATGCCGGGGGCGTGGCTCGGCTGCCGGCGGGTGTACCGGTAGACATCGTCATCGTCCGCCTGGATCCAGTAGGCGAGCGCGCCCCCGAGATCCATCAGCGGATCACCGATGGTCGCCATCTCCCAGTCGAGCACACCGCTGATCCGCGGGAGCCCGTTCTCATCCGGACTGGACACATCGAAGACCACGTTGTCCAGCCGGAAGTCGTTGTGGATCACGCAGGCGGCGACGTCCTCCGGCGCGTACTCGGCCAGCCAGCTCATGACGGGCTCAAAGGACGGGACGTTCGGCGTGCGGGCATCCCGATAGCGCCTCGTCCACCCACGGATCTGCCGGTCCACATACCCCTGGCCGCGCCCCAGGTCCGACAGGCCGTGGGCGGCCGGGTCGATGTCGTGCAGGGCCACCAGCAGGTCGAAGACCCGGAAGGCCAGCTGGCGGGTCCGCACCGGGTCGAGGGTCAGCGACCGCGGAAACTCCGACCGCGGGATCACCCCGGCGACCCGCTCCATGACGTAGAAGTCGGAACCGATCACCGCCGGGTCGTCGCAGAAGGCGATCACCCGCGGCACATAGGGGAAAGCCGGCCGCAGGCGGGCCTGCACCCGGTACTCCCGGCCCATGTCGTGCGCCCCGGAGGCCTTCCGGCCCCGCGGTGGGCGGCGCAGGACGAGATCGACGTTCTCATAGCGCAACAGGTAGGTCAGGTTCGAGGCGCCTCCGGAGAACTGCCGGACCTCGGGGCGCCCCGGGGCAGGAACCACACCGGTGTGCGGAACGGCACCGTTGGGCGGAACGGAACCGTTGTTGGTCACCTCGGCGGATGCCCCGAGGTGCCGGCGGAGCCAGTCGTCCACTGCGGGTACGTCGAGCGCGTCCTCGTCCCGCACCGGGCGCGACCCAGCTAGATCATCCACGGCCATCCGTCGAGCCTAGTGCCGACGCAGTCGGCAGGATCGGGACACCGGTCCGGAAAACCGTTGCGCCGTAGGCATCCGCCGGGTTGTCGGCCGCCGCGTCACGCCGCGGCCCACGCCCTCGGCAGCGTCAGGCGGTGGGGCCGGCGGCCGGATCCGCGCCGGGCGGTCGAACCGCTTCGCCGGGCGGATCGCCGGAAACGGCGGACACCGCTGGCGAGGCGCACGAGGCGGACACGGCAGCGTGCTCGTCGGGACCGGGCAGCGGGCGCTGCTCCGGCAGGCCGGTGACCGGCCTGCCACTTTCCTGGCGGGCGCAGGGCACCGATCTGATTCCGGCCGAAGCACTGGTCAGCGCAGTCGCCGCGGCCCTGTCGCGGGTCGGCCGCAACCGCTGGCGGGAGCCGGTGGCCAGGCACGCCAGCCTGTTCCGCGCCGTGGGCCGGCTCAGCTGAACCGCGATGGCGACCAGCCCGCCGCCGATGACCCCGTCCATCCAGTAGTGATTGGCGGTGATCACAACCACGATGCTGGTGATCACGGGATGGGCGAGGATCAACCAGCGGGCACGCGTCCGCAGAATCGTGATCACTCCCCAGGCGACCAGGATCGACCAGCCGACGTGCAGGCTCGGCATGGCCGCGTACTGGTTGGCCACCGTGTCGCCGGCCGTGTAGGGCGTGGGGCCGAAGACCGCTCCGGTGTCGACCAGCGTCACGTGTGGCATGACCTGGGGCAGGAACCGCGGGGGCGCGAGCGGGTACAGCATGTGGATCAGGAGTGCCGCGCTGGTGGAGGCCAGGATGACCAGCCGCACCCGGGGCCACGCGTCGCGGTGCCGGACCAGGACCCACAGCAGGAACGTGATGGACGCCGGGAAGTGGACGCCGATGTAGAAGCGGTTCGCGAGCTCCAGCAGATGCGTGGAGTGCAGCGCGAGCTGCTGGATCGTGGACTCGCTGGGCAGGTCGAGGAGCCGTTCGACGTTCCAGACGTCTCTGGCGTTCGCCAGGGCCTGCGGCTCCCGGCCGACGGCCATCCGGCGCCCCATGCGATAGATCATGTAGAGCAGCGCGAGGAGCAGGACCTGACCGCCGAAGAACAGCGCGGACGAGGTCGCGCGCCCCAGCCTGGTCGCGTGCAGCCACGAACTCCTCAGCGCGACGGCGACCGGCCTGTCACCGGACCTCGCCTGCTCACGCCAAGGAATCGGAATGCTCACCATGAGCCCCACCGGCGCATCTCACGCCCTCCCGCCGACATGCCCCGTTAACCTCCCGTTCCTACCGGCCGATCGGTAAGCAGAGCAAGGACCCGGTCTCTGTGACACCACACTCATCTCCCCTCACCCGCCGATGAGTGACGCTGCGTGACGCCCTACCCGGGCCCGTTGGTCGGCCTGTCGCCCCTCCCGACTCGCCGGCTGGCGGCCGAGTGACAGTGAGATAAACCAACAGCGAGCAACCCTCGGCTATTTCCACCACATTGGAACCTTTGTCCTACCCGCCTGTCGGATGTTCGACACAGGATGGCGATGAGGACACTCCGGCCACACCACGCCCAGACAGCTGACATGGGACTCCGGCAGACCGTAGGCGGCATATCGGCGTCCGTCACGTCCTGCCCCTCGGCCGAGACATCACCCACAGCAGCCCTCTGGCCGGCCAAGCTATGGCCAATATCACATTCATCGCGGACGGCACGGCAATCGTCGCGCTCTGCAGACGCGCCGGTTCGCGGCGAAGCACCGCAAAATTGACGAAGCAGACCTTTGCGGCAGGGCCTCCTTCTCACCTGCCCGGGACCGCGAACCGTGTTACTCCGGAGCTACCGCACACCCAGGGCCGAAGGGAGAAACATCATGTACGCATCGGTAGGCGACCGCTTCGTCGTCCACGGCCGCACGGTGGGAGACCCGGAGCGCCACGGGGTGGTCATCGAGGTCCGCGGGACGGACGGCGGGCCGCCGTTCATGGTCCGCTGGGATGACGGGCATGAGGGGCTGTTCTTCCCCGGCGCCGATTCCACCATCGAGCTGCGTCCGGCGCGTGAGGACGTGACGGTATGAGCACGTGACGGTATGAGCACCTGAGGATGCGGTCCGCGGCCCGGGCGAAAATCCCGGGTCGTGGGGGTCGGCACCCGGATGTGATGTGCGCTATACACCTTGCAAACCGATCTCCGGGCGGTCCGAACGGCCGCCCGGGCGCCACGTTGATCCCCGGAGAGCATCCTGATGCCAAGTTCGCCAGTGCCGTCGGACGGATCCGCCCGAGGCGGCAGATCGACCCGTTTCTGGTCGGGCCTGGGTCGCGTGGTCGGACGACGGACTGGCGTGGTCGCGGCGGTTGCCGCGCTCGTCACCGTGGTGCTGGGGTTCGGCCTGACCAGGCTGGAGTTCACCACCGGTCAGGAGAACTACCTCAACCCCGACTCCCAGGTCGCCAAGGACAACGTCGCCTACCAGCAGCTTTTCGGCGGCCAGGCGATGATCACGCTCTTCACCACGAAGCCGGACGCCGACCTGGTCGACCTCTTCACGCCCGGCAACGTCCAGAAGTTCCGTGAGCTGTCCACCACCTTGGAGAAGGACCCCGGCGTCGAGAGTGTGATCACTCCACTTACGGCGCTCGAGTTTACCGAGAATCTTGTGACCAGCCCGGATGGACAGATTCTGAGCAGTCCGGCGGCCAAGATCCTGCTTGGCGCGCAGGCCCGTGACCCGGATCCGAGGTCCGCTGAACTGCGGTTGACCGACTCGCTCCGCACGCTGGAACGCATCAACAGCATTCCGGCGGACCAGCGTTCGGTTGACGACGCCGCCTGGATCGAATTCCTGCTTTACGACAACACCGGCGCGGTCCGCAAGTCGCTGCAGTCCTTCTTCCCGACCGAGAACACCGCCCAGATGATCGTGCGGCTGCAGGGCAACGCCTCGATCAAGGAGGAGGGCGAGGGCGCCACCGTCACCGAGGCCGCGATGGCTCGTATGACCTTCGACAACGCCGACGTCATGACGACCGGTGCGGCCGTGCTCCTGCGGGACATCAACGACTACCTGCGGGGCGGGTTCCTCACTCTCGGTGGCATCTCGCTGATCATCATGGCCGGTCTGCTGCTGGTGGCGTTCGCCGTCCGCTGGCGGCTGCTGCCGCTGGCCGTGGTGGGTGTCGGACTGGTCTGGGCCTTCGGCCTCGCCGGCTACCTGGGCATCCCGCTGTCGGTGGTGACGATCGCCGGCATGCCCGTCCTGCTCGGTGTCGGCATCGACTTCGCGGTCCAGCTGCACAGCCGGGTCGAGGAGGAGGCCCAGCTCGACCGCGCCCGTGATCCGGTCGCGGAGGCGCTGGCGCGGCTCATGCCCGCACTGGCACTGGCCACCGTCGCCGGGGTCGTCGCGTTCCTCGCGCTGGAGTTCAGCGAGGTTCCGATGATCCGCGACTTCGGTGTGCTGCTGGCGATCGGGCTGCCCGTCATCGTGCTCGCGACAGTGCTGCTGAGTGCCGCCTCACTCGGATTCCGCGAGCGCCGGGCACCGACCGCACCGAAGGACTACTCCCGCGGCCCGCTCGGGCGGACTGTGGTCTGGCTCGGGTCGCTGCCCCGCGCGGCCGCGATCCCGCTCGTCGTGCTCTCCACCGCGATCTTCGCCGGCGGTCTGGTCGTCGAGGGCGATCTGAAGGTCCAGACCGACCCGGAGAAGTGGGTCAGCCAGGACTCCCAGGTCGTGCACAACATCCAGGACCTCAAGGCGCAGACGGGCTCCAGCAGCGAGCTCGGCGTCTTCATCCAGTCCGACGACATCTTCGACGACCGGACGGTCACGTTCGTCCACGACTTCGCCCATCAGCAGCTCGACGAGCACCCCCGCGAGCTGCTGACCGTGTCGAGCCTCGTGACCACCATCAGCTTCCTGATGGAGGTGCCCGACACCACGCTGCTCGCACCGACCGGCGAGGACATCCGGCTGGCGTACGGGGTGACCCCGGAGCCGATCAGGCAGAGCACCGTCAACACGGACGGCCGGGCGCTCAACATGATCTTCCGCACCGGGCCGGGGGCGTTGGAGGAACGCGCCGTCGTCGTGAACGACATCCGGGAGACTGTCGCACCGCCCGAGGGGATCCGCGCCACACCGTCCGGGCTTGCCGTGGTCGGCACGGGGCTGCTGGAGAACTTCGAGAAGAACCGGGTGGAGCTGACCTACTTCGCGCTGATCGGCGTCTTCCTCATCCTGCTCCTGCGCTACCTGAACATCGTCCGCGCGGTGGTCTCCGTGGTTCCGGTCCTGATCGCGGTGGGCCTCACCGCGATCGTCTCCCACCTCGCGGGCTTCGAGCTCAGCCCGCTGACGGCGGTCGGCGGCCCGCTGGTGATCGCGCTCTGCGCGGAGTTCACCACTCTGATCGTGATGCGCCACGTCGAGGAGCGGCGGCGCGGACGCGACCCGCAGGCGGCCACCGAAGAGGCCGCGGCCCGGACCGGGCGGGCCTTCATGGTGTCGGCACTGGCCGCGGTGATCGGAATCGTGGTCCTCGCGTTCAGCTCGCTGCCGCTGCTGCGGGACTTCGGCCTGGTCGTGGCCCTGAACGTCGGCATCGCGCTGCTCTCCGCCCTGATCGTGCTGCCGCCGCTGCTCCTGTGGGCGGACGAGCGCGGCTGGGTCTACCGCGAGTCGCGGCGCGTGCCGCCGGAGGCCGGTCCGCAGGTCGCTGCGGCCGGCGCCTCGGCCTCCCCGGCCTCCCCGGCATCGACGACCACCGAGTCCGGGGCGGGCGGGCCGGCCGGCGGCTGATGTGACGCGACCGGACCGGGTCTTCGCCGTTCCGGTCCACTGTGGCACGCTCAACTCACTCGTACCTTCGTCTGCCGACGGCAGTCCGACAGGCGGCCGGCAGCGGAACGTGACACCGCAGTGGAGGCTCGGCAGCCATCCGAGCGCAATGAGGAGAGGGCATGACTTTCGACTTCAAGGTCGCGGATCTCGCGCTGGCCGAGTTCGGCCGCAAGGAGATCCGGCTTGCCGAGCACGAGATGCCCGGGCTGATGGCGACCCGCGCCGAGTACGCGGCCAGCCAGCCCCTCAAGGGCGCCCGGATCATGGGCTCACTGCACATGACGATCCAGACCGCGGTCCTGATCGAGACGCTGGTCGCGCTCGGTGCCGACGTGCGGTGGGTCTCCTGCAACATCTTCTCCACCCAGGACCACGCGGCGGCCGCCGTGGTCGTCGGGCGGAACGGCTCCAAGGACGACCCGCAGGGCGTCCCCGTCTTCGCCTGGAAGGGCGAGACGCTGGAGGAGTACTGGTGGTGCACCGACCAGGCACTGGCCTGGCCGGACGGCGGCGCCCCCAACATGATCCTCGACGACGGTGGTGACGCGACCCTCCTCGTCCACAAGGGCGCCGAGTTCGAGCGGGCGGGCGCGGTCCCCGCGACCGACCCCTCGGACTCCGAGGAGTACGCGATCATCCTGGAGACCCTGCGCCGGACGATCTCCGAGAAGCCCGGCCGGTGGACCGCCGCCGCCTCCTCGATCAAGGGTGTCACCGAGGAGACCACGACCGGTGTGCACCGGCTGTACGAGATGGCCCGGGCGGGCACGCTGGCCTTCCCGGCCATCAACGTGAACGACTCGGTCACGAAGTCGAAGTTCGACAACAAGTACGGCTGCCGCCACTCCGTCATCGACGGGCTGAACCGGGCGACCGACGTGCTCATCGGTGGCAAGGTCGCGGTCGTCGCCGGTTACGGCGACGTCGGCAAGGGCTGTGCGGACGCGCTGCGCGGCCAGGGCGCCCGGGTCATCGTCACCGAGATCGACCCGATCTGCGCGCTGCAGGCCGCGATGGACGGCTTCCAGGTCCTCACCCTCGAGGACGTCGTCTCGACCGCCGACATCTTCGTGACGACCACCGGCAACTACGACATCATCACGGCGAAGCACATGGCCGCGATGAAGCACCAGGCGATCGTCTCCAACATCGGCCACTTCGACAACGAGATCGACATGGCCGGCCTGGCGAAGATCGAGGGCATCGAGAAGATCAACATCAAGCCGCAGGTGGACGAGTGGGTGTTCCCGGACGGGCACTCGATCATCGTCCTGGCCGAGGGCCGGCTGATGAACCTCGGCTGCGCCACCGGCCACCCGAGCTTCGTCATGTCGAACAGCTTCACCAACCAGGTGATCGCGCAGATCGAACTGTTCACCAAGACCGACCAGTACCCGCTCGGCGTGTACATCCTGCCGAAGCACCTGGACGAGAAGGTCGCTCGGCTGCACCTCGACGCGCTCGGCGTCAAGCTCACGACGCTGAGCAAGCAGCAGGCCGACTACATCGGCGTCCCGGTGGAGGGCCCGTACAAGGCGGACCACTACCGCTACTGATCGACCGGCGCGCCAGAGCGCCACAGCGTGCGAAGGGCCGTCCCGGTCACCCGGGGCGGCCCTTCGCCGTGTCCGAACCAGCCTGTCCCTGGCCGGCGCCGCCGGTCAGAACGTCGGCACGGGCGGGGCTCCTTCGACCGCCCCAGCCGCTGCGGCTTCGGGCGGGGCGGTGCGGAACCAGCACACAGCCGTCCAGTTCGTGCCGGACCGCCCCGCACCGGCCCCGGCAGCCGGTTCCGCCGCACCGGCGGCGGTACCGGTGGCCTCCGCCTCCGCCGAGGCAAGCGTGTACCAGCCATCGGGTAGGTAGGCCCCCGAACGGGCCACTGTCGGGGTGTCGTAGTCGGCCGGGATCTCGTCGGGAACCACCAGCTCCCCCGCGCCTGGCGGGCATTCCAGCCCGTTGGACGCCGTGATCCGCGAGCCGGGCTGCCGACGCCCCGACCCGGTGTCACACAGCACCGCCGACCGGGGCGGCCAGAAGGCCGCCGTCTGCGCGTAGTAGCCCGCGGTCAGATGCACCGGCGCGCCCGGATCGGGTTCCCCGGTCGGGTCCGCGACGTCGAACTGGCGGTCGCTGCGGCATTCCGCCGCCGGGGTGCCGCCTGCGTGCGCCGCGGGCTGACCGGCGATCGCGAGAGAACCCACGGTGGTCAGCACGGCCACCATCCCCACCCGGGCCGGGGCGCGTGATCGGTCCAGGCGATGCGAGCGGCCCACTCCGCGTGATCGAGGCGATCGATGTGGCAGGCGTGATCGTGAAAATGTCATCAGCAGTACCCCTCCCTGTACGGGGAGTCAGACAAACATGTCGGACGGACGCCGACCCGCAGGTGCCGGGCAACACACGCCCTGTCGGCTTGGCGACAGCCGGTGCCCGGACCTGACACCGCGGCGATCCGTGCCGGGTATACGCGCGTGGACGTCCGCACCCGCGCGGACAGTGGGTGCTTTCTGCCCCACCATCCAGCCAGCGAATCACGACAAAACAATGCCGATACGCCGATCGGGGCTCGCGGACGACAGTCGGCCCACAGCACGAACGACCCCAGATGGGGATGGTCCGGCCCGGAGGGGTAGGAATCCCTCAGACCCTCCGACCCTAGAGGAAGACGTGAATCGTCCAGACCTGAGGCCACCGGACCACACGACGCCAGCCGGGATCCCGGCCCCGGCCAGCACCTCGGCCGTGGCCGGGAGCTCGGCTCCCACCAGAAAGCAGCGGGGCTGACCGTGCCGGCCACCCTTTACCCACCGGCACGGTACCGCCCCGTCCGGAACACTTCGGGCAGCATGACGCAGCCGACCCGTGGTCTGATTCCCCATGTCCAGGTCGGCACGGGCTCGCTGTTCGGCTGGTTCGACAATCCGGCCAGCGAGGTGAGCTCGCACCTGTGGCTGTCCCGGGGCGGCGAGTTCGAGCAGTACGTCCCGTTCGACCGGCGCGCCTGGGCACAGGCCGCCGGCAACCCGTTCTGGATCAGCGTCGAGTGCGAGGGGTACGACACCGAGGACTACGCGCCGATCCAGATCCAGCGGCTCGGCGAGCTGTTCGCCTGGGGGATCCGCGAGTTCGGCTGGCGGGCCGAGATCACCGACTCGACGAACGGCTACGGCATCGGGACCCACCGCATGGGCGGGGCTTCCTGGGGCGGCCACTCCTGCCCCGGGAACATCCGGGCGAACCGCCGCGGTGACATCCTCGCCGCGGCGGTGGGCGCGCCGTCCTTCGCGGACCCTCGCCAACGCTATGCGGGCATGCCCACCCTGCGGGAGGGCTCCCGCGGCGCGGCCGTGGTCACGCTGCAGAACGCGCTGAACATCATCTTCGGGCACGAGGCGACGTCCGGCGACCCGTTCAGGCTCGTCCCGGACGGGGCCTACGGCCCGCAGACCGCCGCCCGGGTGGCCTCGCTGCAGCGTTATGCGACGCCCTGGTTCGGGCGCATTCCCGACGACGGCATCTGCGGCCCCGCCACCTGGCGCAAGGTCGGTTACGTGCTCACCGGAATGAACCGGCAGGTCTGACGCCGCCGGGCCCCCGCGCTCCCACGTCCGTGCTCAGGCCTGGCGCAGCGCGTCGGCGAACGAGACGCGGGCACCGGTGCGCAGCACCGCGTTGTGGTAGATCCGCCCGGTGGCCCGCAGGAGCACACCGATCAGCACGAGCGCCAGCAGGACCGAGACGACGAGCTGCCAGACCGGCGCGACCCCGAGCGCGATCCGCATCGGCATAAGGACCGGGGAGAACAACGGAACCATCGACAGCACGGCGATGAGGCCGTTGTCAGGGTCTCCGGGCACGATCGAGATGCCCAGCACCCAGGGGACGACGAGCGCCAGGACGATGGGGCTGGAGATGCCGCCGAGATCCTCCTGCCGGGAGACCATCGCGCCGATCGCGGCGAAGGGCAGCGCGTACAGGAAGAACCCGATCACGTACCAGGCCACGGACCAGACCACAGTTCCGGTCGCCTCGTTCGACGGCAGCGTGAGCGCGCCGGTGACCAGCGAGGCCGCCAGCCCGCCGCCGGCGAGGACCACCATCTGGATCAGCGCGACGATCCCGATGCCCAGAACCTTGCCCGCCATCAGCGTCCATGGCCGGACCGTGGACAGCAGCAGCTCGACGACCCGGCTCGACTTCTCCTCCACCACACCCTGCGACACCGCGGGCCCGTACAGCATCAGCCCCATGTAGATCAGCAGTGCCGAGGCGATCCCGAGGACGAGACGCTCACCCTGGTAATCGGGCACCGGATCGAGCGAGGTGATCTGGACGTCGGCGGCGGCCACCGTCTCGTTGACCCGGGCCGGGTCGCCGCCGAGCACGCTGATCTCGTTGTCGAGAACCTGCTGGCGCGCCAGAACGGCCAGGACTCCGCGCAGGTCGTCACTCAGATCCTCCCGGACCGCGACCCGCAGCCCGCTCGGTGCCGCAGTGACCAGCGCGTTTAGGTCTCCGTCGGAGACCTCGCGCAGACCGGCGGCCTCGTCGGGGACCTCCCGTGTGGTGACGTCGACGTCCAGGCTCGTGGCGACGGCCGCGAGC